>CAZCEM010000385.1:0-3138 GCA_964497555.1 uncultured bacterium | reverse complement strand
GCGCCTGGGTGTTGGACAAGCTGGTGCGGCTCAACCTAATGCTTAAGCGCGAAGGGGACGCGCGCAAAGCGCTCGAAGCGCTGGTGGCGATGGATCCGACCAGCGACATGTCCTATTTCCTGCTGGGCGGATTCGCGGCTGAGCAGCGCAATTGGCCCGAAGCCGAGAAGAACTACCGCCAAGCGCTGGAGATCGATTCGTCGAACATCAGATATTGGGTGAACCTTTGCCAAGCGCTGGCGGCGCAGAAGAAGTTCTCAGACCTCCTCGACCTTTCGGAACACGCTGTCGCCAACTTCCCCGCTCAATTTGAGTTCTATGACATCAAATCCGACGCGCTGGAGAGACTGGGGCGGGAGGAGGAGGCGACTGCAGCTTTACATCAATCCATTGAAGTAGATTCGACTCAGATTGATCCCTGGCAGCGGCTGGCGAGAATCCATCATCTGCGTCGGGAATGGGACTTAGGCACGCAGGCGTATGAAGCCGCGCTGGCGCTGGATCCGGAAAATCCGCTGATATTGAACAACTACGCCTATATGCTCTCGGAACAGAACTCCCGCCTTGACTATGCTCTTGAGATGGTCAGCAGGGCGCTGGAGAAGGAGCCGGAGAACGTCTCCTATATTGACACTCGAGGCTGGATCTTCTACCGGTTGGGTCGGTACAAGGAAGCCTTGAAGGATATAAAGAACGCCTTGAAAAAAGATAAGACGAGCGCTGAAGTTTATGAGCACCTTGGCTATATTCTTGAGGCTCTCGGCAAGCGCGACGAGGCGGTGAAGGCGTGGCGGAAATCGCTGGAGTTGGATCCCGATAACGAGGAGCTTCGTCGTCAAATTCCCTAAGCTGCTTTTGGCGCTGGCGTTCGCGCTTTTATATGAAGGCTGCGGAGCACCGACGCGCTTCTATGCTGAGCGTCCGCGCCAGCCAAAAGACGTGTTGCAGCGCCTTATTGACCTGGCGGCTCAGATCGACGGCTATCGGATGAACGCCACGCTCATGCTCACTGTCGATGACAAGCAGCTTCAGATTCCGTTAAAAATAACCTTTGCATCACCCAACAGTTATTCAATCGTCGCCATTGGGCCTCTGGGTATGAAAATCGCGCGAATTGAGGTCGAGGGCGACAGTTACACCGTCTCGCTGCCCCAGATGGGGCAAACCCTCGAAGGCACATTGGACGATGCCTTGACGTTGCCGGGCGCGGCTTTTGAATTCCCCAATATGCGGGATTTAATAGCGGCGTTGAGTCCCTATCCGGTATTAAGAACAGCCGAGCGGTGGTTAATCGACGAATCCTCCTCGATGGAAGCGGGGCGCTTGATTCTGAAGCGTCCGACGGACGATTGGGAATGCGACCTCGGCTTCACGGTTGAGCCTTTTCAGGTGTATCGGGAGACGTGGCGGCGCGAGGGACGGCTGATTCTGCAGCGTCTGTTTCAGTATCGCGGTGAGGATGATTCGCTGCCCGACAGGATTACGATCCGGATTGAAGACCGCGAACTGGCGGTCGATATTGAGGATTTGGATGTTCAATGGCGTGTGGGAGCATAAGCGAAATGACGATTTCGGTAGTGATCCCATTTTATAATGAAGAGGGATCGCTCAAGGAGCTTTACGCCCAGTTGACGGAGGCTCTGGGGGGGATGGCGGTTGAGTACGAACTCATTTTCGTCGATGATGGTTCCCGCGATTCGTCCAACGCACTCGTCTGCGAACTGCGCCGCGAAGATCCTCGCGTGCGGCTCATCACCTTCCGACGCAATCAGGGCAAGTCCGCCGCGCTGTCCATCGGCTTTCAAGCCAGCCGGGGGGAGTACGTTGTCACCATGGACGCCGACCTGCAGGACGATCCTCACGAAATACCTCATCTGTTGTCGAAGCTCCAGGAAGGTTATGATCTGGTATCCGGCTGGAAGAAACGCCGGCATGATCCACTGACGAAAACCGTCCCCTCGAGGATATTCAACGCGGTGACCGGCGTCATGTCCGGCATCCGGCTGCATGATTTCAATTGCGGACTGAAGATTTACCGTCGCGAAGTTGTCAAGGAACTGTCGGTTTATGGCGAGCGGCATCGGTTTTTACCGGTGCTGGCGCATACGCAGGGCTTTCGGGTGGCTGAGGTCGCCGTGCAGCACCACGCCCGCCGGTTCGGCCGCACCAAGTTCGGCGCCTACCGTTACATCGCCGGATTCTTCGACCTCATTACGCTGCTGTTTCGGATGAAGTTCCTGACCAAACCTTTGCACCTGTTCGGCAGTCTAGGGATGCTATGCTTGCTGATGGGCGCCGGGGTGCTGGTATATTTGACCATCGGCTGGTTTCAGGGCGTCTGGATAGGCAACCGTCCGCTGTTCTTTCTGGGGGTTTTGGGTGTGATTGCGGGAGTGCAGTTGTTCACGCTGGGGCTGCTGGCTGAGATGATAGTCGAGCGCACCCACCGCGAGAACCTGCCGCTTCGAGAGGATTCCGATTACCAGCCCCCCGCGTCTCCAAAATGAAACTCGCCTGTATCGCCCCGGCGTATCCCTACCGAGGCGGCATCGCCCACTTCGGCGTCCGTCTGGCACGGGAACTCATGCTTAGGAACACCGTCGAGTACTTCAACTTCTCTCACCTATATCCCTCGCTGCTCTTCCCCGGGAAAACCCAATACGACGAGAGCGCCGCGCCGGTGGAGTTTGCCTCCGAACGGTTGGTGAACTCCGTCAATCCCCTGACCTGGCTCAGAGCTGGACGCCGGTTGAAGTCGCGTGGGTTTGGATCCGCGCTGTTTCACTGGTGGCATCCTTTTTTCGGACCGGCTTATCGGGGAATCTGTAAGGCTGCCGGAGGGCGGGTGATGAAAGTAGCCGTTTGCCACAATGTCCTGCCGCATGAGGCGGATTCCGCGCGGCGGAATTTGGTCAGGTACGGTTTGGGCGGGATGAATGCCTTTGTGGTTCACGGACGGTCAGAGGAGCAGGAGCTGGCGGGATTGTTTCCTCACGCCGCGGCGCTGAGGTTATTTCATCCGATTTACGACATCTTCACGGGCGAAGATATACCGAAGGCAGAAGCGCGGGCGCGGCTGGGGATTCCATCGATGCAGCGGGTGATTCTTTATTTCGGCTTGATACGTCCCTACAAAGG
>CAZCEM010000384.1:0-3151 GCA_964497555.1 uncultured bacterium | reverse complement strand
TCCAGAGAATGCGCCGAAGGCGCATCATTCCCGCGAAAGCTGGAATCCAGAGAATGCGCCGAAGGCGCATCATTCCCGCGAAAGCTGGAATCCAGAGAATGCGCCGAAGGCGCATCATTCCCGCGAAAGCTGGAATCCACGAAGGTACATCATTCCCGCGAAAGCTGGAATCCAGAGAATGCGCCGAAGGCGCATCATTCCCGCGAAAGCTGGAATCCAGAGAATACGCCGAAGACGCATCATTCCCGCGAAAGCTGGAATCCATGAAGGCGCATCATTCCCGCTTTCGCAGAAATAACAGCGGGTGTAAAGTAATATCTGCACCCCTTAATATGGGATTTGCTACCCTGCGATCAAGTCGGGGGTCGCAAAGACGCGCCTTCGGCTCATTCACTTCCCAACTTGTTAACTTGCCAACTTGAGTTTCCTTCCCGCCCGGAACTTGTGAAAATCCGCTAAGATCACTAATTTAAAATAGATGATTTTGTGGGAGACACTCGGGCTGAATCCACCCACCGGCAATTGAGCCGGTCTTTTAACTCCAACGAAATTAAGCCTTGACGATATGATCCTGCACGAACCCCGTTTGTACCGTGGTTTCCGCGACCAATTCGCCGCCGACGTCGCGGCGCGTGATAGAATGCTGACCGCCATTAAGGAGGTCTATGAACGCTACGGCTTCACCCCGCTGGAAACCCCGGCGGTGGAATACGTCGAGGTGCTGGGCAAGTTTCTGCCTGAGAGCCAGACTCCCGAAAGCGGCATCTTCGCCTTTCCCAACGAAGACCAGGAATGGGTCGCCCTGCGCTATGACTTGACGGCGTCGCTGTCGCGGGTGTTCGCGCAGTATGTTGACCTGCCGCGCCCGTTTCGCCGCTATCAGGTAGGACCGGTGTGGCGCCTGGAGAAGCCTGGGCCCGACCACTTCCGCGAATTCTACCAGTTTGACTTCGACATCGTCGGCGCCAAGACCATGATGTCCGACGCGGAAGCTTGCTGTGTTCTGTGCGACGCGCTGGAAGCCATCGGCATCCAGCGTGGGAAGTACGTCATCAAGGTCAACAACCGTAAAGTCCTCAACGGCGTGCTGGAAGCCTGCGGTTTGGGTTTAATCAACGCTGAGGACCCGGCCGCCGTCCCCATGAATGTGTTGCGCTCCATCGACAAATTCGACCGGCTGGGCTGGGCGGGCGTAAAGGAATTGCTGACCACCGGCCGGCAGGACGCTTCCGGTGACCTGACCCCGGGGCTCGACTTGGCCGAGCCCGTTGTCGAAGCTATCCGCGTCTATCTGGCGGTGCAGGATCCTGACCGCGGCGCTGTGTGCGACCGGCTGGGAGCGGTCATCGGCGAGTCGCGCCTCGGTCGGGAGGGAATCGACGAACTGCGCGAAATCAACGACTATCTAACAGCCTTGGGGTACGGCTCCGAGCGTGTGGTGTTCGATCCGACCGTCGTGCGGGGGCTGGGCTATTACACCGGGCCGGTGTATGAAGCGGTGTTGACCTTCGACGTAACCGATGAGCTGGGCAGCGTCAAATCCTTCGGCAGCATCGGCGGCGGCGGGCGGTATGACGGGCTGGTCAAACGCTTCACCGGGCAGGAGACTCCTGCGACCGGTGCATCCATCGGCGTAGATAGGCTGATGGCGGCTTTGAAGCTGCTGGGCGTGACCGGCAGTCAGACCGGCGCAGCGGAGGTGTTGGTTTCAGCTATGGATAAAAGCCGGCCGAGGGAATACATGCGAATGGCGCAGGATCTGCGTGAGGGGGGGATTCGGACGGAGCTGTATCTCGGCAGCAAGGGCATAAGCGGGCAGTTCAAGTATGCTGACAAGCTGGGCATTAGGCTGGTGGTCATCGCAGGGGAGGACGAGTTCGCCAAGGGCGAGGTGCAGATCAAGGACCTTGACGAAGGCGCGGAGCTGGCGCAGGAAGTCCTCGACCGCGAAACCTGGCGCAAGGACCGCCCCGCGCAGTGGGCGGTTAAGCGGGAGAATCTGGTCGCGGCATGCCGGGAAAGACTGGGGAAAATGTAAAATGCTCAATGTAAAATGCAGAATGCCTCTTCCACCCTGTCCACCTTGTCCATACCGCCTATATCGTCCATACAATCCATCGATCCACTGCTGGTCGGGGTTTATTTTTAAGAGAACCGTCATGCGGCTGGCAACGCAACAAACTATGAAAACAGCCGCCGTTCACTTGTCCATTTCGTCCATGCTGTCCGAATCGTCCACCAACCAATGGGCGCTTGATCTCTTTTCATAGGAAAGGTGGAGTGGGAAATGGGGACAATTTCGGAGCAGCTTGCGCGGCTGCGGGACATCATCGTAGCAGCATACCAGCCGGATAAAATCATCATGTTCGGTTCGCGGGCGCGGGGGGAAGCCGGCGAAGAAAGCGATGTGGACCTGCTGGTGATTTCGGACCGTGAGAAGCACCTGCCGCGCTATCGACGAGGATTGGAGGTACGGCTGTTGCTGACGGAGATCGAACTCCCGAAAGACATTCTGTTCTACACTCACGAAGATGTAGATCGGTGGCGGGGGGTGCCGAACACCTTCATCGAGACAGCGCTTACCGAAGGAGTGACGCTGTATGAAAGATAGAGAACTGGATTACCTTAGGGCGTGGATCCGAAAGGGCGACAACGATCTGAAAAATGTTGAGCTAATTCTTAAATCGCAAGACGAGGATAGTCCCTATGATACTGTTTGTTTCCATTGTCAACAAGCGGTTGAGAAATATCTTAAGGCCTTTCTCACAGCCAAAGGTGTCAAGTTTCCCATGACCCATAATCTCGCCGATCTTATCGCGAAATGTGCTGTTTTAAATAAGAGCTTTCTGAATATTGAAATTGAGGCAGAATTGTTAACGCCTTACTCTGTTGAGGTTCGGTATCCCGACGATTTCTACATGCCTTCGCGAAAAGACGCTGAGGAAGCCTATAATACTGCCATGAAGATAAAAGATTTCGTCCTCAAGAGAATGAATGTTTAAACGAACTCGAAACAAGGACAGGAAAAACGTCTCTGGCTCAAAGACCGCCCCGCGCAGTGGGCGGTGAAGCGGGAGGATCTGGTCGCGGCATGCCGGGAAAAAAATGCGTCGAAGACGCATCATTCCAGCGAAAGCTGGAATCCAGAGGG
>CAZCEM010000383.1:0-3156 GCA_964497555.1 uncultured bacterium | reverse complement strand
CCCGTCGGCGGCGACACGCTGGACGTGGAGATAAATATCGACCCCGGCAACCAGATCAGTGTGCGCAACATCCACATCACCGGCAACACCAAGACCCGCGAGAAGGTCATCCGACGGGAATTCTCCCTGAAACCCGGCGACACCTTCGACGTGTCCAAGCTCCGCCGGTCGATTCGAGATGTTGTGATTCTGAACTTCTTCGCCGATGTGCAGCCTGACGTGGAAGACGTCAGCGATTCCGAAGTGGATTTGTGGGTCAAAGTGCAGGAGAAGCCTACCGACCAAGCCAACGTGTCGGCGGGCTATTCCGAACAGGACGGTCTTATCGGCGCCTTTGGCTTTTCGGCGCCCAACTTGTTCGGGCGGGGGCAGCGGTTGAGTTTCGACTGGAACTTCGGACAACAATACGGCTCTTTTTCCGTAAGTTTCACCGAGCCCTGGCTTTTTGACACTGAAACGCTGGTGGGGACTTCGTTGTACCACACCCGTCGCCGCTGGTCGCAGGGTTTCACCGAGACCCTCCTGGGCGGCTCGCTGCGGTTCGGACGACGTTTCCTCTGGCCCGACGACTACTTCCGCGGCGATTGGATCTACCGGCTGGAGCAGTCCCGTTACAACGATTTCTCAGCCTCCTTTCAAGCCCGCGAGGACAAGAGCATCATAGAAGGTGAGAAGCGGATTTCCAGCTCTGTGACCCAGATAATCACGCGCGACAGCCGCAATTTCCCGGAATTTCCAACCGCCGGCTCGGTCGCCAGCCTGACTACTGAGCTGGCGGGCGGACCGCTCACCGGGGACAATGCGTATCATAAGCATATATTTTCGCTGGAGTGGTACACCTCCTTCCACCCCAAGCTGGTTTTATACAATCAGTTCCTAAGCGGTTACATGGCGGGTTTGACCGGCAATCCGAAAGACATCCCGCTGCTGGAATACTTCTACATGGGCGGAGCGGGCTTGTCGTTGGGTACGCCGTTGCGGGGCTATGACGAGCGGACTGTGGGTCCATACCTCTCCAGCAGCACAACAGCCGACGGCGGCAAGGCGCAGCTTAAAACCTCGGTGGAACTGCGTGTGCAGATGGTCGATAATCCGACCATTTACGGCTTGGGATTCGCAGAAGCCGGCAACACCTGGCGCAGTTTCAGCGAAGTTGACCCCTTTGATTTAAAACGGTCGGTGGGGCTGGGCGTGAGACTGTACATGCCGCTGATCGGGCTGATAGGCATCGATTACGGCTACGGATTGGATTACTTCGACGCCAACGGGAGGCGGCATGGTCAATGGAGACCTCACTTCCAATTCGGACGGCAGTTCTGAGCGGGCTTCAGGCATTGTCCTTCAAGTCAATACTGGCCAATGAATGTTATTAATCCTCTTTGAACATAGAACACGGCATTTTTCCCTTGGGAGATAAATCATGAGGAAGTTTTTCTTCGCCTTGCTGGCGGTCTTGTTGTTCACCGGCGAAGCATGGTGCCAGCAAGCCTTGAAAATGGGCATGGTGGCGCTGGAAGTCATTATTCAAAACTATCCGCGTTTCCAGCAGGTTGATGAACAGCTTCAGCGCGAGATGACCACCTACCAGAAGGAGCGCAAGAGCTGGGAAGCGGACATGGACCGACTGAAGGCGGCTATTCAAAAGAAAGAGGAAACTCTGCGCGCCGGACAAATTTTCACCGATCAGAAGAAGATCCAACTCCAGCAGGAAATTGATTCGCTGACCACCGACTTCTCCAACCGCGTCAGCCAGAAGACCTCGCAGGAGCAGGAATACTTCACCAAGCGCCGGAATGAGCTGCTGGCGGTGGTTCTGGAGGAAGTGAACGAGGTGATCCGTCAGATGGGCGAGGAGCGCGGCTATGACCTTATCTTCGACGCCTCCAACGGCACGGTGGTCTATGCCCGCGAGCCGGATGACCTGAACGATGAGCTGCTCAATCGTTTAAAAAATAAATAGCATTCTTCCATCCTTGAAGTGAGGTTGATCAATCTTATGATTAATAGTCAACCTTTAGTCAGGTGGAGATGTTTGCTGACTTACAGCATTGCGAGCGTTCACTGGAGTTATAAATGACTTCGAGACATCGTCAACCTCTCGACGAAAATACATAAACCCCATGCGAGTACTTACATCTTTGACATTCAGACTGGTCTTTATCCCTCTGGGTGTCTTAGTCTTCAGCCTGCTCGGCTGTGCCGGCGGCGTGCCGCCAGCGGGCGGCGATGCGGGAACCGGGGAAGCTCCCAAGCGGAGTTCGGTTCTTCCCTGGCAATCCGGTGGGCTGAAGGTTGGTTATGTCCGCTCAGACCAGATTGCGCAGGAATACCCCGACTACCGCGACGCGGACATGGCGCTCCGCAACGACAACCGTAAATGGATGGAGCAAGCCTCCGATTTGGAGAAGAAAATCCGCGACAAGGAAAAGGAACTGGACGACCTGGCGTTGATCCTCAGCAATGAGCAAAAAACCAAGCTGCAGGGGGAGATTAAGCAAGCCAACAAAGACCTGCAGGACTTCCGCAACAACACTTGGTACGACGAAAACAGCGAATACGTCAAGCGCCGTAAGGAGCTTATGGAGCCCATCGACGCGCGGGTCAACGACGCCATCTACAAGGTGGCGGAGGACAAGGGCTTGGATATGGTTTTCGACACCATCTCCGGCAACATCGTCTATGCCAAGCCGGGACTGGACATCACCCTCGACGTGCTGGAGGAATTAAAGAAATGAAGGCCACACCAGCTACGACAGGCGAATTGGCGGAACGGCTGGGCTGTCGTCGGGAAGGCGATGCCGGCGTGTTGCTCAAGCGGGTCAACACCATCGAAGCCGCTCAATTCGACGAATTGACCTTTCTGGCGAATCCGAAGTATCGAAAGTATCTTCCCGAATGCCGCGCCGGAGCGGTTATCGTTTCTGAGAACGATGCGCCGGACGTCGCGCCGGGAGTGGTCAAGCTGATCGCCGCCGACGCCTACGATAGCTTTCGCCGAGCCATTGACCTGCTGTATGGTTTAGAGGAACCGGATGTGCCGATGGGAATCGACGCTTTGGCTGCTGTCGATCCGCGCGCTGTAGTAGGTGAAGGCGCGAGAATTGCGCCGGGGGTTGTCATAGAAGCGGACGCAGTGGTTGGTCGAAACTGTGTGAT
>CAZCEM010000382.1:0-3195 GCA_964497555.1 uncultured bacterium | reverse complement strand
GTAACTAGCTATATCCCCGGTGAAGGACACAATCTTCAGGAGCACTCTATCGTCCTCATCCGCGGCGGGCGCGTCAAGGACCTGCCCGGGGTGCGTTATCATATCATCCGCGGCGCTCTGGACACCACCGGCGTCGATGGACGAAAGCAGGGACGTTCCCGTTATGGGACGAAGAAGAGCAAGAAGGCATAGGCGGATTAAATAAATGTCCAGACGCAAGCGCGCACAAGTTCGTGATATCATCCCCGATCCCAAATATAATGATGTGCTGGTTTCCAAGTTCATCAGCTGCATCATGCGGCGGGGCAAACGCGGCACCGCCGAACGGATTTTTTACGATGCCCTTGACGTTATTGAAAACCGCACCAAGCAGCAGGGGATACAGGTTTTTCGGAAGGCTATAGAGAACGCCAAACCGGCCTTGGAAGTCCGGTCCCGGCGGGTGGGCGGTTCGACATACCAGGTGCCGGTCGAGGTTCGCCAGGAGCGTCAGCAGGCGCTGGCGATACGGTGGCTCATAAACTTCTCGAAAGCCCGTCCGGAAAAGACGATGTCCGAGAGCCTAGCAGCTGAATTCATCGCCGCCGCGAACGGCGAAGGCTCCACTGTCAAGAAACGCGAGGACACGCTAAAGATGGCGGAAGCCAACCGCGCCTTCGCGCATTTCCGCTGGTGAATTCGTTTCCCGGCGCTTTCAACATGATATTAACCAATCCGTCCGATAAACCGAGCGGCTTGATGACCAAGAACAACACCTTGAAGAAACGGCTTTAGGCTTTTAAGGCGCAGTTCCGTACTCTATTGCGAAGGCAGCCTTTGGGCTGCCTTTGTGTTATGTAGGCAAGTGGGCAATAGGCTGCTGCCCGCGGCCTATCCAAACATTGAGTAGACCCATCAGCGACAAGAAAAATAAACCGAGCGGCGACATCAAGGGCGGCAAGTCCGCCAAGGGCGCGAACGGCGCCATCTCCGACCTCTCGCGGGTGCGAAACATCGGCATCGCCGCGCACATTGACGCCGGCAAGACCACCACCACCGAACGGATCCTCTACTACACTGGCAAGACCTACAAGATGGGCGAGGTGCATGAGGGCACGACGGTCACGGACTGGATGGATCAGGAGCGCGAGCGGGGCATCACCATCACCGCCGCTGCCACCACCTGTCCCTGGAAGGATTACCGCATCAATATCATCGACACCCCCGGGCACGTGGATTTCACCGCGGAAGTAGAGCGTTCGCTGCGGGTGTTGGATGGCGCGGTGGCGTTGTTTTGCGCGGTGGGCGGTGTGGAGCCGCAGTCGGAGACGGTATGGCGGCAAGCCGAGCGGTACGGCGTCCCGCGGCTGGCGTTCGTGAATAAAATGGACCGCGCGGGTGCTGATTTCTATCGTGTTATCAGCATGATGCGGGAGCGTCTGGGCGCCACGCCCATCCCCATTCAGATTCCCATCGGTCAGGGCGAGCTGTTCAACGGCATGATAGACCTCATTCGCATGGTGGCGGTGACGTTTCACGAGGACAGCCTGGGCGTCAACTGGGAAGAGAATCCCATCCCCCGCGACATGGCCGACCAAGCCCAGCATTGGCGTGAGAAGCTGCTGGAAGCGGTGTCAGACATTGACGACACGCTGATGGAGAAGTTTCTCGAAAACGAACCGATTGAACCCGATGAAGTGATGACGGTGCTACGTAAAGCCACGCTGGGCTGCAAGATCTTTCCGGTGTTGTGCGGGTCAGCGTTCAAGTACAAGGGCATGCAGCGGCTGCTGGACGCGGTAGTGAATCTGCTGCCCAGCCCGCTGGACGTGCGCTTTATCAGCGGCACCAATCCCAACACCGAGCGCGAGGAGCGGCGTCCGCCGCACTTAGACTCACCGTTCTCAGGGTTGGCGTTCAAAATAGTTACCGACCCCTACATGGGTCGGCTGACGTATCTGCGGATTTATTCGGGCAGCCTTCGGACCGGCGACATGGTGTTGAACGCCAACACCGGCAAGAAGGAGCGCGTCAACCGGATCCTGCGGATGTTCGCCAACAAACGCGAAGACCTGACGGAGGTTCTGGCGGGTGACATCGTGGCGGTTATCGGTTTGAAGACCACCCGCACTGGCGAGACCGTCTGCGAACTCAAGGCGCCTATTATCTTCGAGCGCATGAAGTTCCCCGAGCCGGTGATTGCCATTTCCATCGAGGCTGCCACTCAAGCCGAGCAGGACCACATGGTCGATGCGCTTAACAAGCTGGCGGATGAAGATCCGACCTTTTTGGTGCGTTTCGACCAGGAGAGCGGTCAGACATTGATTTCCGGCATGGGGGAGCTGCATCTGGAGGTGTTGGTGGAGCGGATGCGCCGCGAGTTCGGCGTGAACGTCCGTCAAGGGCAGCCCAATGTGGCGTACCGCGAGACCATCACCCGCCCGGCGCAGGGGGAGGGGCGTTTTGTGCGTCAGACCGGCGGGCACGGGCAGTACGGGCACGTCATCATCAATGTCGAACCGGGCGAACCGGGCAAAGGCTTTCAGTTTGAGAATCTAATCATCGGTGGAACTATACCGAAAGAATTTATCCCCTCGGCACAGGCCGGCATTAAAGAAGCGCTGGCAACGGGTCCGGTGGCAGGATATCCGCTGGTGGACATTAAAGCCACTCTGCTGGACGGCAGTTTCCACGAGGTCGATTCGTCGGAGATGTCCTTCAGAATCGCCGGTTCGATGGCGTTGCAGGACGCGGTGTCGCGGGCGGGAGCGATTATTTTAGAACCAGTAATGCGGCTAGAGGTGTTGCTGCCGGAGATCTATCTGGGCGACGTGGTGGGGGATTTGAACTCGCGCCGGGCCAAGATAATGAGCGTCGATGTTCGCGGCGATGCGCAGGTGATACTAGCGGAGACGCCGCTGGCGAAGATGTTCGGTTACGCCACGCAGTTGCGTTCGATGAGCCAGGGACGGGCGCTTTTCACCATGGAATTCTTGCGCTACGAGCCGGTGCCGGAGGAGAACCGGAAGGAACTGCTGACGAAGCTGCGAGGATATTAGGCTCACAGTACACAGTTCACATTAGGCAGTGTCCTGATACCAATTCGCATTCAGTAAGTCAATTACTTTTATGGCAACCCCTCTGCCCCCCTTCAATAGAATGGGGGTATATCAAGTCCAGCATTTGAGTTACCCCCCTTCTATTGAAGGGGGGCAG
>CAZCEM010000381.1:0-3197 GCA_964497555.1 uncultured bacterium | reverse complement strand
TTATTATGGGCTGGGCATCTTCCGGGGGGGCAGCGGTGATGACCAATACATCGGCTCGCGCTACGGGCAGGGCTTCAGCGCCCATGAAGCGGCGGGGTTGTTTCTCGAGGATTCTGGTGACGACCGTTACACCACCCGGCATTGCGTAGTCTCGGGGCTGGCGTGGGACGAGTGCGTGACGGCGTTTATTGACAGCGAGGGGGACGATTATTACGACGGCGGCAGCGGCTTTTCATTGGGCGCGAGCGCGCACAATTCTTTCTGTCTCTTCCTCGACAAGGGCGGACGGGATAAATACATCTATGCGCCCGGGCCGGCGCGGGCCGGCGGCAACGACTACCATGGCGGCTGCAGCTTCAGCTTGTTCATCGACCTAGGCCGGGCGAGGGACATCTATTCCTGCGACAAGGTGGGCAACGATATAGAGCTGGCTTGGCCGGAATACGGAGTGTTCCGGGACGGGAAAGCCACGCCGAAGGCAGCCGGGGTGAAGCCGGAAAAGTAGCCCTTTATTCCTTCTCGCTTGCTGAAAGGCTGTATTTTTTACCAAGCATTTTCATAATAGGCATAGAAAGGTTGACATACCACATATTGCGCCTTAGATTTTTCAGCTATGTTGAGGCGGCTGAGCCTCAACATTCCCATCTACGGCATCTGATTCGCTTCGTGCTGTTCTCCCTGCCTAGAACTCAACGCGTTGAGTCCCCGACAGCTTAAGTAATTCCTGCAGCCTCCTCATACAAGGAGTCCTGGAGTTCGCTCCGGGGGCAATCCCTTTCGCATTGCACAACACAGATCTGTTAAACTGCCTGCACGATTGCATTAAATGGTTCACCGAAATTTCAAAGAAGGAGTCAGAAATGTACCGATCCTCAATGGTTCTTTTCCTGTTGGCGCTGCTCCTCTCGGGATGCAGTTCCACGCAGCCTCCCAAAGAAACCTGGCCGCCGGAATGGTTCACCACTCCCCCCCTGGACCCCAACTTTATTGTTGTAACAGCCATGGGCGAGAGCAAAAACAACCAAACAGCCTATGAGAAGGCGGAAGAAGCCGCTAATGCGAGCATTGCTTCGACAATGGAGCTTCGCGTCAACGGCCTGTCGGAAAGGTTCATTGAATCGCTCGAGGTTGAGGACCAAGAAGACTATACCGACTTGTTCACGCGAGTCGGCAAGAATGTGATATCAACGGTCCTTTACGGAGCTATGGTCGAGAAAAAGGCGCAGAGGTACCTCGAAGCAGAAAACAAATATGAGGTCTGCATTCTTAAGACCATGCCCTTAGGCGCCCTGCAAAATGAATTCAAAGCTCAACTTCACAACGACAAGGTTCTTTACGCCAAGTTTAAGGAGACTCAGGCGATGCAGGAACTTGACGATGAAGTTCAGAAATTTGAAGAATGGAAGGACAAGCGCAACGACGATATGCGCATGTTGCCGGAATCGGGTCAAATTTCCAGGTGAATCATCCCGGCAGGGAAGATAGAACCAGCTCTCTTTAAGCTGATATAGGGTAGTCATCCATTGAACCGACTGCCGTTGAGGCAGACAATCTGCTTTCCTGCCGGATTCACCTCTAAGGGCGAGCCGCCCAAATCACCATTGGCAGCGGTGATTTGGGCGGCAGCGCCTCAAGTCCACTTCAAGTTTCGGATCCTCTACTGACATGACGCCTCAGCGAGACATATTACTGGGTGCAAATTCATATGGTCATTCGCTGCCATTCCCGCGAAAGCGGGAATCCAGCCCTAATTCTTTCTGGATTCCAGCTTTCGCTGGAATGATGCGTCTTCGACGCATTACCTCCGATGTAAAAAGAAAATGCACCTCTTAATAATGGCGCAGATAAGGGGCACCTCCGTGAATTCACGAGGGTCGAGGGATAAAACTGTCCTTACGGGGCTGAATTATTACACTTCGAGGCAAAGAAGCAGTGGATTCTCCATTTTAAAACCAAGCTTCGCGTTTATTAGCTTGGTTTGGCTGGTTCTGTTGGGATGCGCTGGACGGCAAATGCAGCGGGAAGTCGAGGTTTGGCCTCCCATTTGGTTTTCTGAGCCTCCCGCTCGAGCCGGGTATGTAGCGGTTACCGCCTTGGGGAGCGCCCCGAAAATAAAAGACGCCTACAACAACGCGCTGGTGAACGCCCGCGTGAGGCTTGCCTCAATTATCGAGGTGTACATCGAATCCGAGACAAGAATGACCCGAAGAGAAGTCAACTCGTCAAGCAAAAGGAGTCGGTCGGAGGGCACTTTCGAGACAATTTGCAAACAGGTTACTGAAAGCACAGTTCATGCGACGCAGGAAGCCAAACAGGCCTTTCGATACAACTCAAAGACAAAAGCCTATGAATACGCGGTGTTGATGTATATGCCGCTGACTTTTCTGGAGCGAGAGTTCAGGCAAGTCCAGAGGGATGAGAAGCGTGAAACTGAGGAACCAGACCAGTGATAAGGGCCTATAAAATTCACACAACGATCCACGTCCGACCCGCTCTTGCCAACTATATTTTCAAGCTGCTTGTCATCGCCGTTCTCATACAGCCGACCGTGAGGGATTCGGATGCACAGACGCCGGAGAACGCAGAAAACGCGACTTTACCCGAATGGTTCTGGGACAGCCCGGATGTTGAGGGCGTTCGCACGGCTGTCGGTTATTCGCCCGCCTATCGAGACTCTCCGACGGCCTTTCAGAAAGCCTTTGAAGATGCGGCTCTGCGGCTATGGCTTGATGAAGAATCGAGGCTTACCTGCGTTCAAGGCCTGGTTAGCACGCCCTACGGACTCAGGAACTTGGAGAGCAAGAACATCATCGAGAAGGATACAACCAATTTTCAAGGTTATTGCTCAACGCTTTTCAGACTCGATTCCGTGCGAACGGGGGATATTTTAATTATGCTGGTTGGAACCCAGGCCGTAGATGTTAAGAGGGAACGAATTCCATGTCCGCAGGACAAGCCTGAGCCGAAGAATGACCTGTATATCTGGGGCTTCGGTGTTTCACCTCGATACCTTCACTTGTCATCCACCTGGATCGAAGCTGAAGGTCAGGCGAGAATTCAAATCGCCTTGGCGTTCGCCGATATCGAAGGATTGGTGAAGACCAAAGTCAATGAAGCCCTGCGGGGGGAAAGCCAAATTCGGTCTGTAACCTACAAGTTGTCCAGTGACGTAATACTTGAAGAGGTCCGAACAGCGC
>CAZCEM010000380.1:0-3198 GCA_964497555.1 uncultured bacterium | reverse complement strand
GCTCGGAGGCCCGACCTACGCGGTAGGAGGGGGGCTATTTTCTGGGAAATGACAGAGTGAAACTTCAGCAAATACAAAGGTATAAATCCTTGAAAGGCATCTGGAGCCTATCGAGACTTATGATGCCTTTCTTTTTTCGTTGGATGACAGCGGAGACTGCATTAAAGCCAAGAGGTGACAATCACCTCGTCGCAGCCTAAGAGTCGTCATCGGCCTTTAGTGCCATGTCATCCACCTTGTTGCGCAAAGCCTTGACAACGAGGGGCATTTCAGCATCAAAGATGTTGAACAGTTCGCGGAAATCCTCCTCATTCTTGCCCGTTGGATCGGGCATGTTCACGTTTTCCGCGTCGCTGCCCGCCAATTCTCGAAAAGTGAAAATCCTCCCTTCCAGTGTGGCATCGAGTTTCAGTATCATGTCTCGCTGGGAACTCTCCATGACGACGATCCACTGGAAACCATGCAGCAGTCTCTTGGTTACCAGTTGGGACCGATGGTGAATTATCGGAAGACCTCGGTGAGACATTATGAAGGATATCACCGGATTAGACGGCGCGCCTCGAGAGGCTTTCGTTCCCGCCGAAGCCGCCTCCCAGCGTTCACCCCAAGCCGAGACGGCTTTTCTGAACAGCGCCTCAGCCACCGGGCTGCGGGTTACATTGGCGGTGCAGACAAAGAGAACGCTGCGCGGCGCCGGAGCTTTGGAGTGAAAGATTTTAAAGAACATCAGTGGGATTTTGCTTCGCCTGCGGTTTTAATCCCCCTAAAACTGCCTCTGACCGCCTGGTCGAAATTCTTCGGCGGTTGACGGGGAGGCTTGGCTTCCGACGTCGGATTTGTTTGTTGATTACCCAACCCTTCCAAAGGATTTTCCCTCCAACCTGCCGTAGATCTTCTGGTCTTCGCGACGTCTCAGTTCGCAATGATAATCAGGCACGATTTCGGAGATAGCCGTGATTAATTCACTGCGGGACATCGAGAAACAATTTCCTGTGAGAGCATCAACCTTCTGCCAGAAGTGTTCTGGATCGGAGACCGGTTCGATTGTGAGGGATATCTTGTCAATGGGAGTCGGTTCGCCCTTGCCGCTGTGATACAGCTCCTCGTGAATCTTCTCCCCCGGCCTGAGTCCGATGAACTTGATCTTGATATCTATGTTTGGCTCCAGCCCCGATAGTCGAACCATATCCGTCGCGAGGTCCACGATTTTCACCGGCTCGCCCATATCGAGCAGATAAATAGCATCGTCACGGGATAAGGTTGCCGACTGCATGACCAACTGTACGGCTTCGGAGGTGAGCATAAAATACCGCGTGGCGTTGCGGTCAGTTACAGTTATAGGTCCGCCGGCCTTGATCTGTTGATCGAACTTAAGGATGACCGAGCCGGAGCTGCCCATGACATTGCCGAATCGCACCACCGTGAACACGCTGGTTTCAGCATGTTCCTGCACCATCATAACCATCTCGCACAGCCGTTTGGTGGCGCCCATGATGCTGGTCGGACGCACGGCTTTGTCGGTCGAAATCATCACAAACCTGTCCACGTTGTAGTTCGCAGAAATCTCGGCTAAAACCCGGGTGCCGACAATATTATTATGAACCGCAGCCCAGGGATTGGCTTCCATCAGCGGCACATGCTTGTAGGCGGCAGCATGGAAGACGATATCAGGCTGATAATTCGCAAAGATGTTCTCCATACGCTGGGGATTGCAGATATCGCCAACGATCGGCATCAGCGGCGTGTCCCCGAAACGTCCTTTCAATTCTTCCTCGATGAGATAAAGGCTCGCTTCGCTGATGTCAATCAAGATCAGCGTCTGAGGGGAGAAGGTGCATACTTGGCGGCATATTTCCGCCCCTATCGAGCCGCCGGCTCCGCTGATTAAAACCGTTTTTCCTCGAATCAGTTTGTCAACGGGAGCGGCATTCAATTCAATCGGCTTGCGGCGCAGGAGGTCGCGGACCCTGAATTGTCGAACTTGATTGAAAGTAACCGGTCCATCAATCATCTCCGAGAGACCGGGAACGGTCTTCAGCTTAACCCGCGGATCCACCGTCTTTTTCAGCTTGTCAAGCAATGTTCGTATTTCCGCGCCGGAGAGGCTGGGCAACGCGACAATTATCTCATCAATGTCATTCTTGCTGACCAGGTCCTCAGCCGAATCAATGCTGCCCAGAACCGGCACATTATGAATAGCCTTGTGGTGCTTGGTGAGGTCGTCGTCGATGAAGCCAATGCAGGTATAGCGGTTGTTCTTATTATTCAATAGGTCGCGGCAGAGCATCTCGCCGGCGTCGCCGGCGCCGTAAATCAGAATCCTCGTCCGGTCATTTCCCTTGGGAACCGTCAGGAAGGACCGCACCACCCGCATGATAAAGCGTCCGCTGCTGACAAGAAGGAACAACAGCATCCATTGAATGACCAACACGGACCAATGGGGCACCAGGACGCCAAAGGACCTCACAAAGATATTGGGAACTAAAACGCCAAAAAAGGTGCCGCCGGCAATATAAAGCATGGAATCGACGCTGGCATATCGCCATAAGGTGCGATAAAGACCAAATACATAAAAGAACAAAACCCCGACCGTAAGGAATACCGGCAGGAAGAGCAGGGCGTCATGGAGCCACCGGTCCCACTCCACTACCGGATAATGAAGAAGGAAGGCCCCCAGATAAGCCGTGGTGATGGTTGCGCAATCCAGAAGGAGCAGAACTAGGAACCGTCGAGCCGTGTTAGCTCCTAAGCTGTTGAGAAAGTGTAAAAAACGTGAATTATCGTTGTGGTTGACCATTTCAGGCCTTTGAAAGTAGTTTCCAGGCAACAAACGTATCTCATTTGGAAAGCTTGTCTGCCGGCGTCGTGAAATCGCTGCCGATCAACAAAGCCAAAGCCTTAAAAAAAAGAGACTTCGTCAGGCTGCCTCTCCCGTTTCTGATTACCCCTGGCTGGTAACGAAAGACCAGCGTACCAAGAACCAATGTTTCTTTGGCGCGATTAGTTTAAAGTTGTTATTGGAGGGCATTTGTAAATCTTCAGCAGCGGAATATGCCTCAGTTTTTAAAATTTAAATAGGGTCTGCTGAAAAACTCCCGATTTTTTTTGTTGTTTGCAGCTATTTTTTAATTTGAACTCCTTTACGCTGTCATTTCCCAGAAAATAGGTTTCCCGCGTAGGTCAACCGTCTCGGTTGAC
>CAZCEM010000379.1:0-3252 GCA_964497555.1 uncultured bacterium | reverse complement strand
ATTATATATATGTTCAGTAATCATCCGGATCTGAATGTTCGCCCACCTCAACACTCACTCCAACTTCTCGCTCGGCTGGGGCGTGCCCACGCCGGAGGAGCTGTGTCGCGCCGCGACGGAGACCGGCTGCTCGGCGATAGCGATGACCGACACCGCCAACCTCTACGGTCTACTGGTGTTCCTGCAATACGCCCGCGAATATGACTTCCGCCCCCTCGTCGGCGCGGAAGCCCAGTCCCGCAACGGTCGGCAGCGCGCCACGCTGCTGGTGGAGAACCGCGTCGGTTACAGCAACCTCTGCCACCTTCTCACTGATTATCATTTGGCTGGGGACTTCGACCTCACCGAGCAACTGCTTCGCCGTCGGGAGGGCTTGACCGTGCTGACGCCGGATCCTGAGCTATTGACGGCACTGAGGGAGGCCCCCGGTCGGTTGTACGCGGAGCTGACACGGGGCGAAGCGGTGTATGAAATCCTCCAAACCGCCCGGCGGTTGGGCGTTAAGCCGGTAGCCACTGAGCGCTCCTTCTGGCTGAAGTCCGATGAAGCGGAAGTGCATCGTCTGTTAAGAGCCATACAAAAGAACTGCGCATTAACCGACCTTCAACCGGGCGACATCCTCACCGACGCCCGACTGCTTAATGAGCGCGAGATGCGCGAGGGATTTTCGTTCTGTCCGGAAGCGGTGGACAACACGCTTGAAGCCGCCGAAGCCGCCGGCTGGACGCCGGATTTCGGGGTGGTTTATCCCAGCGTGGGCGCGGACGCCGAGGGTGGGGCTATGGGGCAGTTGCGGCGGCTTGCTTACGAAGGCGCAAAGTGGCGCTATGGCGAAGTCAACGAGTCGGTGCGGGAGCGGCTGGAGCACGAACTGGCACTTATCGAAGGCAAGGGCTTCGCGCCGGTGTTCTTAGCGGTGAAGGACATCGTTGAGCAGTCCTCACTGACCTGCGGACGCGGATCCGCAGCGGCTTCTATAGTGTCCTACTGTCTGGGCATCACCCACGTCGAGCCTATCCGCCACAAATTGTTCTTCGAGCGCTTCATCAATCCCGCGCGAGTCGATCCACCCGACATCGACGTCGATTTCGCTTGGGACGAGCGCGACGACGTGCTGAACTACGTCTTCGAGAAGCACGGCGTCGAACGCGCGGCGATGGTCAGCAATCACGTGTGCTTCAAGCCCCGCATGGCACTGCGCGAGACTGCCAAGGTATTTGGGCTGCCGGAGCTGGAGATAAATGAGGTCACCTCGCGGATGGGCTGGGGCTATTCTATGACCGGTCTGCCAATCACCGATCACCCGGCGCTGAAGGAACACGGCTTCGCGCCGCCCTGGCCCGAAATCCTCCGCCTCGCCCAGCAGCTGCTCGGCATCCCCCGCCATCTGTCGGTGCATTGCGGGGGGGTGGTCATCACTCCCGACGACACCGCCAACTATGTCCCCACCGAACTGGCGACCAAGGGCGTTCGGGTGCTTCAGTGGGAAAAAGACCAGACTGAGGATTCGGGGCTGGTGAAGATAGACCTGCTGGGCAACCGCTCGCTGGCGGTCATCCGCGACGCTGCTGCTGCCGTGCATGAGCATACGGGCGTCTCACTCGACTATGCTAGTTTCAATCCGCTGGACGATCCAGCGACGCAAGCCCTCATCGCCCGCGGCGACACCTTCGGTGTGTTCTACGTCGAAAGCCCCGCCACCCGGCTGCTGGCGAAGAAAGCCGGCAAGGGGGACTATGAGCACCTGGTGATTCACAGTTCTATCATCCGTCCGGCGGCTAACCGCTTCATCAATGACTATCTGAAGCGCCTCCGCGGCGAGCCTTGGCAGTCGCTGCACCCCCTTATCGGCGACATCCTCGACGACAACTACGGCATCATGTGCTATCAGGAGGACGTCACCCGCGTGGCGATGAGCCTGGCGGGCTTCGACATCGCGGAAGCCGACGAGCTGCGGAAAATCCTGTCCAAGAAGCACAAGAAGCGGCGGTTGGAGGACTTGAAACACAAGTTCTACACTGGCGCGGCTGGGCGCGGCGTCGAGGAGGACGTGATCGACCGCATCTGGGATATGATCATGAGCTTCTCCGGCTACAGCTTCTGCAAGCCCCACAGCGCCTCCTACGCGCTGGTGAGTTTCAAGAGCGCCTACCTGCGGGCGCATTACCCGGCGGAGTTCATGGCGGCGGTGATATCCAACGGCGGAGGCTACTACTCGGCAATGTCCTACGTGTCGGAGGCTAAACGGATGGGACTGCGGATCCTGCCGCCGGACGTGAACGCCAGCGAGATTGCTTATAAAGGACGGGACGGCTGGATTCGGGTGGGGCTGATGCAGATCAAGGGCCTGGGCGCGGAAACTCAGCAGCGCGTTGTTGAAGCTCGTGGCGGGGGGCTGTACACTGGACTGGATGACCTCGTCAAACGCGCCGGATTAAATCCCTCCGAAGCGCGGCTACTGGTGCTGGCGGGGGCTTGCGATTCGATTGAACCGGGGTCGACGCGTCCAGAGATGATGTGGCGGATTAACACGCTGGAGCGGCGGAAACCTGCGGCACCGCAGGCTGAGCTGTTCGCGGCGGCGGCCCCGGCGCTGCCCGCAACGCCTCAATACGACGAGCGCACCCTGCTGATGCAGGAGCTGGAAACGCTGGGCTTTCTCATTAGCCGTCATCCGCTGGAGCTGTACCGCGACCGGTGGGATCCTCGACGGGTGGTTACCGCCGCGACGATGGACAAACACGTGGGACAGCGGGTTGAGATGGTGGGTTGGATGGTGACCAGCAAGCCGGTGCTGACCAACGCCCGCGCCGCTGGTTGGGAGGTCATCGGCAAAGAGGACGAAGACCGCCCGCAGGAACTGAGGGAATTCGTCACCTTCGAGGATTTGACCGGGCTGATAGAAACGGTCGTCTTCCCGCGGGTTTATGCCCGGTTCGGGCACGTTCTGACCAACAGCCGCCCGTTCCGGCTGTTTGGGCTGGTGGAGGAGGACTTTGGCGCGGTGACGCTGACGGTGGAGGGGGTGAGGTTTCTTTAAGCGGACAGGCTCAAAGTTCGCGCTTATGGCAGTGCGCTAAATATCGTAACGCCGCCGTCTTGGCGGCAGGCTTTATCGCTGTCAGGATGACGGCGCTGCGTATTAAGATAATTGGTGCACTGCCATTTTTAAGGGGTGCATTTTCTTTTGAACATTGAAAAAATGCGTCGAAGACGCATGATTCCAGCGAAAGCTGGAATCCAGAGGGATTT
>CAZCEM010000378.1:0-3261 GCA_964497555.1 uncultured bacterium | reverse complement strand
CGACCTACGCGCTTTGAAGGGGCTATTTTCTGGGAAATGACAGCGTAGAGGTTCGTAATGTCAGCGGATTGGTTCATAATGACAGCGGATTGGTTCAGAATGACAGCGTAGAGGTTCGTAATGTCAACGGATTGGTTCGGAATGACAGCGGAGCGGTTCAGAATGACAGTGTAGAGGTTCGGAATGACAGCGGAAAGATTCGTCGCAGGTCGATTTTTGAATTATCAGACTGACTCTGAATGTCGGCTCTCCAAGATTCTTGAGGCATCATCATCACATTTCAACGGCGAAACATACCCCGCGGCGTGTGGTTCAAGGTTTGGGACGCTTTCGTGCCCATGGCAATTGGTGGAGCAAGGCTGATAGGGCTGCGCAATACCAAGGTTCGCGCGGCGGTGGACGGTCGGTCGGCGGGGATTCGGTCGTGGGTGATTGGCGCATCGGACGAGCGGCGAGTGGCGTTGATTCATGTAGCCTCCGCCGGTGAATTCGAGGGCGCGCGGCCGCTTATCGACCGTCTGATTGCCACCGGTCAGGCGCGGGTGGCAGTGTCGTTCAGTTCGCCGTCGGCGCTGCCAGTGGTGGAGTCTGCCAAGGGATTGTGGGCTTGGGGCTATCTGCCGATGGACTTGCTGCCGGACCAACTGCGGCTGCTGGCGGCGCTGGATCCAGCCGTGATTCTGATCTTCAAGCACGACTTCTGGCCCAACATGATTCGCGCTGCCGCAGCGTTGAGAATCCCCATTGGGCTTATCAACGCCAACTTTCACGCCCGCTCGCGCCGCAGCAGCTTTATCTCCGCGAGCTTTCACCGGTCGTTCATGCGTTATCTCGATTTTGTATGGACGGTCAGTGAAGCTGATTCCGAGCGGGTTCGTCCGCTGCTCACCTCCCGAACCGAACTGGTCGCCGGCGGTGACACCCGCTATGACCGGGTGCTGCAGCGCGCTGAAGCCGGGCGGCGGGACTTTATCAGTCTGCGGGAAGCTCTGGCGGCATCGCGAGTCATAGTCGGCGGGAGCACCTGGCCGCCGGACGAGGAGATAATCTGGTCAGCTTTCGCTGAACTGCGGCGTGACTATCCGGATTTGAAACTGCTCCTGGTGCCTCACGAACCCACCGCCGCTGCGCTGGAACACAATCTCCACGCTGCGAAAGCCCTCGGACTGGAAGCGCGTCTCTATTCGCGTTGGCAGGAAGAAGCCATCGCGGAGCCGGTGATGCTGGTGGATCGAACCGGCATATTGGCGGGATTGTATTCGGTCGGCTGGGCAGCTTATGTAGGCGGCGGCTTTGGGCGGGGGATTCACAGCGTCATCGAACCCGCGGCGCATGGGCTGCCGGTGTGTTTCGGGCCAAATTATCACGTCAGCCATGAAGCTGGATTGCTGCTGAAAAACGGCGGGGGCTGCGTTTTTAATAACGCCCATGATTTAATCGACCTTTGGGACGGCTGGCTGCGCGATGAGCTGTCTTATCGCCGCGCCGGGCAAGCTGCGCTGGATCTGGTGAAATCCCATGCGGGCGCAACCGACCGGCTGATGACTCGGCTGGCGGAATATCTCTAAACTGGGGGAAAATTAAACGCCAAGTGCATCAAGGACACAAAGAGACACCTAATCTTTGGTCCTGGCCGAGGTATGAGGGCGCGCCATGGCGGTATTGACGCTTTCAGGCGTTTCCTTCACCTATCCCGGCGCCTCGAAACCGGCGGTTGAAAACCTCAGCGCCACTGTCGAGAGCGGCCGCTGGGTCGCCCTGCTGGGCGCCAACGGCAGCGGCAAGAGCACCCTCGCGCGGCTTATGGCGGGACTGCTGTCTCCGACAGAGGGCTCGGTAACGCTGGATGGTCAATCCCTGCGACCGGAGTGGAACGGCATCGGCATCATCTTCCAGAATCCCGACGAAGGGCTTTTCAATCCGACTGTCGAGAGGGAGATAGCCTGGGGTCTTGAGAACATTGCCACGCCTCCAGCGGAGATGGAAGTCCGAGTCAGTGGTGTTTTGGAGCGATTCGGTTTGCAGATACTTGCCAACCGTGAGCCTTTCACGCTGAGCGACGGTCAGAAACAATTGACTGCGTTGGCGTCGATTCTGGTTATGAATCCGCCCTTGCTGATATTTGATGAGCCAACGGCGTATCTCGATCCGTGGTGGAAGCGGCGGCTGCTTGTGACTGTCAGGGAAAGCTGCGGCGAGCGAGGAGTGGTGTGGTTCAGCACTCGCGCCGCGGAGGCAGTCGAAGCTGATGAGGTGTGGCTTCTGCATGAAGGGCGTCTCGCCGAACGGGGCGCGCCGGAGGTGATGCTGCGGAACGAGAGACTGGAACGACTGGGAATTGTGCCGCAGGATTGGCGATGACCGGCGATTCTTCTCCGGCATCGACACTGGAATGGCGGAATATAGATTACCGTTATCCACAATCCACTGCCACGATTTTGCAGGGTTGTTCTGCGCGTTTAAAAACCGGAATCATCACCGCGTTAGTCGGTCGAACCGCCGTCGGCAAGAGCACCTTGGGGATGCTGGTGAAAGGCTTGTTGGAGCCCGTTGCTGGTGAATTTCGACTGGCGAAGGGCGTTGAAATGCAATCGCTTTCGTCAGCAGAAAGAATGCGGCTCGCCGGCTGGGCCTGTGCCCATCCCGAAATCCAGATCTTCGCCCCAACGGTCCGGGAGGAGGTTGAATTCGGCTTACGGCGGCAGGGATTTTCCGGCGAGCGGCTGCGCGAGCGGATTGAAGGGGCGCTCGACGCGGTGGGAATATCGCTGACCGCGCAAGGTGGATTGAATCCACTGGCACTGTCGGGAGGATGGCGGAGGCTTGTGGCGCTGGCATCCTTAGCAGCCATGGATTACCGCTGGTATGTCTTCGACGAACCTACCGCTGGACTGGATTTGCCGGGAATGCAGCGGGTTTGCGGGCTAATGAGAAAACGAACAGCCGACGGATGTGGAGTCTTATGGATTACGCACGACTTGGCGGCGGTCAGGCGAGGGGCGGATAGACTATGGCTGATGGAAGAGGGGCGAATCACATTGGATTTGTGCATAGCCAACGTGAAATGGCAGGACTTGAACGACCGGATGGCGGGAACTCCGCCTTAAAAGCGCCATGAACGCCAAAATAAGTCCCTTCGCGCCTTAATATTAAGGGGTGCATTTTCTTTTTTACAACGGAGGTAATGCGTCGAAGACGCATCATTCCAGCGAAAGCTGGAATCCAGAGGGATTTGGGGCTGGATTCCCGCTTGCGCGGGAA
>CAZCEM010000377.1:0-3262 GCA_964497555.1 uncultured bacterium | reverse complement strand
TGTCATTTCCGCGCAAGCGGGAATCCAGCCCCAAATCCCTCTGGATTCCAGCTTTAGCTGGAATGATGCGTCTTCGACGCATTTTTTCAACGTTCAAAAGAAAATGCACCCTTTAATATAAGACCATTTGCAGCGCAAGTCAAGGCAGCTTTTAGTTGCCGCCTTGCTTTTTGCTAAGGCGGTAAATTATATTTGGATTGAAAAGGAGCTGACTAAAAGCGCTTATTTGGACGGAAAGACAACACCTTCCCGCGGTTCGAAAGGTGTAAATCTCGGCTTTTCCATAGAATTCCGACAGATTGAAAGCATGGACGGCTGCATTTCATACTATGAGCGGCTGTCATTGACCGAACCTCAGTTAATCCCATTTGAAGGACATCACTATGATTCCTATAAAACCGATAAGCTTTGCCCACCTGCCCACGCCCATTCATCGCTTGGAGCGAATATCCCAGCAGTGGGGCGGCGACATCTGGATCAAGCGCGACGATATGACCGAATCGGGCATGTCGGGCAATAAAGTAAGGAAGCTGGAATACCTCATCGCAGATGCCCTGGCTAAAGGGGCCGACACACTCATAAGCTGCGGCGGCATTCAATCGAACCACTGCCGAGCCACGGCGCTGGCTTCGGCCAAGTTCGGGCTGGGCTGCCGATTGCTGCTGCGGGGAACGCCGCCGGACGGACTGGATGGGAATCTGCTGCTTGACAGGATTGCTGGCGCGGAGGTTGAGTTTATCTCCGAAGAACGCTATCGGAATAATTTGGACGTCGAACTTGACCGGATTCAAGAGGAAATTCGTAAAAAGGGTCGGGTTCCTTATATCATCCACGAAGGTGGATCCGATCCGGTCGGCGTCGCCGGCTTTGTCGCCGCGTTGCGCGAAGCCCGCTCCCAATGCGAAGAGCTGGGCCTCAAGCCCTCTCGAATCGTCTGCGCCGCCGGCTCAGGCGGCACTCACGCCGGATTGCTCATCGGCACCCGGCTGGAAAACTGGGATGTGGAGGTCGACTCGGTGGCGGTCTGTTACGAGCCAGACGAGACAACGCGGCGGATTCACCGGATCATCGTGGAGGGAAAAGGATTGTTCGGCGACTGCGTCGATTGCTCGGTGGATTCTATCCGGATAATTAGCGGATACCGGGGCGCGGGTTATGCCCTGGCTGACGATGCAGTGTATGACGTCATTATCGAAGCCGGTCGGCTGGAGGGCTTACTGGTCGATCCGGTCTATACCGGTAAGGCGATATTAGCGGTTAAGACCGAAACTCTTGCGGGGCGGATGCCCGGCTTGACGTTGTTCTGGCACACCGGCGGCGTTTTCGGACTGTTTCCGTTTCGAGAGCAATTGGCTCAAGCTTTGTCCTGAACACTGTTCAGTCTAATCAAGTACAGCGGGAATTCGCACCGCGCAGCAAACGCTGAAAACAACCGCTGTACATATCGTCCCTTTTAGCCATCACCCCCTGGGCGGCTGGAGCTATTTTCAAAAAAACTCAAGAATGTCTGTCATACTGGCTTACTGAAGGAGAAACTCCATGGGCATTTTAGTCAATTATACATCAGCTTTGAGCGAAGGTCTTAAGGAAGATTTTCGATTGAGCCGCGACGAGCTGGTCTCGCTTGAGAGCGCCTTCAGCGCTGCTCACAGCGGCTTATCCCGGAAACGCGCTTCCGGCGAGTTGCCTTTCTTTGACCTGCCCTTTGACGAGCGGGTTCTCAGTGAGGTGAATTCAGCAGCCCACCGGCTGCGGCAGAAATTTGACGACTTAGTCCTGCTGGGAATCGGGGGCTCAGCCTTGGGCGCGATTGCCCTTCACGAGGTTTTGAACCATTGCCAGCACAATCTGCTGCCCCGAGACAAGCGACAAGGCTGCCGGTTTTTCTGCCCCGACAACGTCGATCCCGATCTGCTGCGATCCTTGACCGACGTGCTGGATCCGCGCCATACGCTGGTCAACGTCGCAACCAAGTCGGGCAGCACGGCGGAGACGTTGGCGGAGTTTATGTTTTTCCGGGACTGGTTCGAGAAGTCCTTGGGTCGTGAATGGGTCGAGCATTTCGTTATAACCACCGATCCGGAGCAGGGTTTTCTGCGGCGCTATGCTCAGGAGAAAGGCATTGCCACCTTTCCTATACACCCAAAGGTGGGGGGCCGGTTTTCGGTGTTGACGCCGGCGGCGCTGTTCCCAGCCGCTATGACCGGCATCTGCATCGACGAGGTTTGTCGAGGCGCGCGGCGGGTCAGCCCCCATTGCTTTGCCAAACATCTGGAGGACAATCCGGCGGCGCTGGTCGCAGCGCTTTTATATTTGGCGGATGTTCGGAAGTTTCTGCCTATTCACGTTCTCTTTGCATACTCCAACCGGCTGTATCTTCTGGTGGACTGGTTTCGGCAGCTCTGGGCTGAGTCGCTGGGAAAGCGGCATCGGCTGGACGGGACGGAAGCCTTCACCGGACCTACACCAGTCCGGGCGTTAGGCGCCACCGATCAGCACTCGCAGGTTCAGCTTTATACAGAGGGACCTCGCGACAAGGCCGTGGTTTTCCTGGGAACGCGTCGATTTGATGCAGAATTGGGGATTCCCGCATTGGACGTCTCCTCCTCGGAGACCGACTACCTGGCCGGGAGGACCTTCGGCGAATTGCTAAACGCCGAGAGGCGCGCGACGGAATATGCCTTGACAGCGGCCGATCGGTTCAACATCACCATCGAGGTTGACGAAATCGACGGTTTGCATCTTGGAGCGTTGATGTACCTGTTGGAAGCTGCAACCCTATTCGCGGGTGCTTTTTACAACGTTAATCCTCTGGATCAACCGGGGGTGGAGGCCGGCAAGCGTGCCACCTACGCCCTGATGGGTCGCAAAGGTTACGAATCCGAGCGGGCTGTGTTAGAGGTGACGGCTGATAAGGCTCGGGAGTTGAAGATAGATTTATATTAAGAGGGGCAAATAATACATTACATCTGCTGTCGTTCTCTTGAAAATAGCGCCCTTAGTCGCGTAGGTCGGGTCTCCGAATCCGACAATCGGTAGCGCGGGACTCCGTGCCCGCGCAACAGGGGTGGTTCGTCAGTGCTGTTTTCATCGTTTGTTGCGCCGCTTGCGGCATGGCGTTTTCCTTAAAAAACAGCCCCAGCCTCTTGGAGGGCGGACGAAAGTCCGCCCTGCGCGGGCACGGAGTCCCGCGCTACCGAACACTATTTTCATGTTCCGTGGCGGGGGAAGCCACCATGACAATTCCCGCGAAAGAGGGAAT
>CAZCEM010000376.1:0-3269 GCA_964497555.1 uncultured bacterium | reverse complement strand
GGCGAGACTTGAACCGGCGTAAGAACGACTTCAGAGACGCTGAAATGGCCGCCGGCGTCTTCCTCACCGGCGACTTCACAGAAACTAAGTTGCCTCAGGGCGTGTATGCCGACCTCCGCAGCACCCACAACGCCTATTACCGGTTGGTCAAGGAAAGGACTCGGATCATCAACCTCCTGAAAGGATTATTGGACGGGCTTTTCCCCGAATTCACCCAGGTCTTCAAGAACCCTTGCGGCCGTACTGCCCTGGTAGTCCTTTCAAGGTGCCCCTCGCCGTCGGCGGTTGCGAGAATGAGTCCGGACGCCTTTGTGGAAGCCATCAGAATAGGACATCAAGGTCGCCTAATGAGGAGGAAACTCGGGCTGTTGCATCGGGCTGCACAGACGTCAATTGGGATCAAACCGGGGTCGGATGCGGTGGCCACGGAGGTATCCTTGCTCGTCGGCCGCTACCAGCTCATTGAGCAGCAGGTGATTAAACTGGTGAAGTTACTAGTCGGGCTCGTGGATGCGACAGAGGAAGGGAAGTACCTGCTGTCCATCCCCGGGGTCAACTATCTGTCGACAGCTGCGTTGCTTGCGGAGTTGGGATCCCTGAAATCGTACAGTAATGCCAAGCAGCTCACCAAGATGGCCGGCACCAATCCAATCCAATCAGAGTCGGCAGGGAAGCGGCTGGGGAGAACACCCATGAGCAAGAAGGGGCGCCCGCGTCTACGCTACAGTGCTTGGAGCGCGGTGATACCTCTCTTCAGACATAATCCTGACTTCCGTGCTTGGGCTAAGCGATTGCGCGAACGCCCTGCTCATGCGAATCCGCTCAGCGGAAAGGAAGTCGTCGGAGCAGGCCTGAATCGTCTGCTGCGTCTAATCTATGTCCTCGCCAAGAAAGAGGAATTCTATCGCTTGCCACAGACGGCTCTGGTGGCGAACTAGGAGGTCAAGAACATACGTATCAGGGCGGGCGGGGAGACGCCGTTGCTTATAATGGGGAGCTGTTCATGCAAACCCGTTGTCACTTCATGGTGCCCCCGCCCTCCTGGCCAAACCCGAATGATGTATGATGGGACTTCGCCACTGGCGAGTGAACCCGCATCTACTGGCTATTTTGGGGACCAGGAAACCAGAGGCATGGGGCCGCCCGCCCGCTGACTCAAGAACAAGCTGGAGCATTGTCCAAAACTAAGTAGTATGATAGCTAGAGTTCAGTCTGCAAGCGTTGACGAGAGCAGTAATCCCTATGATTCGACGACTCCCGTGTGAAATTGTTCAGGTATACAGAAACCAGGAAAGCCTCTCACCCGCTGCTCTAACAGAAAATAGCAGGCCAATATCCCTACGAGAAACGCCCAGTATAGCGGTGGCAGCGGAACAAAGCCGAGCAATTTGGCGAAGGGCCAGTAGGTCAGGAAAGCCCCACGGTGACCACAATGATTGAAGCCAAAACTAGCGGGCGGCTCGCCCGGCTCTGAATGAACGGGATCTTGTTCGTCCGGATGACACGTATAATCAGTGTTTGGCTAAACTAGCCGCTTGATAGCTGTGCAGACGCCAACCAGTCTTTTGATATACCGCTATCGTTTCACCGACGTCCCTATGATGCTGAAGTTCCACGCATTCTTCTTTCATTTCGGTTATCCTCCCGTTTTGGCTGCTTACATTAGTACATCATGCTACTCCGAGATATTTCGGCGTCTGGTCAGTGGGCTTACTAATCTCAATCGTTTTCAGCCCTAACTGAGAGACTGTAGCTTTGGTTTCTTGCTTTCCGTCACTAAGTTGGAACCTGGACGGAACAACCGTTTCCATTCTCCTTTCTGCCAAACGACTAGTAGGTTGGAGGCGATGCCTATTGAGCTATAGGTGCCGAAAATGATGCCCAGTAGCATGACAACGGCCAAATTCTGAATAGAGGCACCGACAAAGAGAATAAGAGCTATAACGACCAATAGAGTGGTCAGGCTTGTGTTTAGCGAGCGGCCGAGCGTCTCCACGATGCTGTTATTGACCAAGGTCTCAAAATCGCCACTGATACCTCGACTCAGGTTCTCTCGAATCCTATCGAAAACAACCACTGTGTCGTTGATGCTATAGCCGATGACCGTGAGGATCCCAGTAATGAACATGAGATTTACTTCCCAGCCTGATCTTAGGCTACCAAGAACGGCGAAGATACCGAGGGGCACCAGCGCGTCATGCGCGAGAGCTATGACAGCGCAGACACCGTAGCGGAAGGGGTTGGGCATCTTTCGGAACGCCCACGTGATATACAGCAGCATGCCTACCGCAGCAATGGCTATCGCAATTCCGGCATTACGTGCCGTCTCACTGGCAACCATAGGTGAGACGGCGTCGAACTGTGGTATGGTCATTGGGCCAAACCGGCTCGTCAGGGCTTCTTCCAGCACTGACTTCTTGTCATCGGTCATTTGCCCGGCGCGGATTATGAATGTACCCTCGCCAGTACGTTGAACGAGCGCCCCCCCGTACCCAAGACTGTCGAGTTCTTGTCGCAGTTCATCAGTGTTGACGGAACTCTCAAAACTAACGGCCATTAAGGTCCCGCTGCTGAGGTCAATCCCCGGTCGCAGTCCAAAATAGGCCGTCGCAATAACACAAAGCATGACACCGATTAGCGAAACCCTAAGCAGCGAAAATCTCCTACCGATAATATTAATCGGCGCTCCAGTATTAAGACCTGCCGGCGCTGAAACCGACTCGGGCTGGAGATTCAGCGCCAAAAGCGAAGTGTTTTGGCCCAGACGAGTATTCAGCACACCGTTCAAGAAGACGCGAGTAACCAAGACGGCCGTAACCATGCTCATCGCAACGCCGATTGCGAGAGTAAGCGCAAAGCCCATTAGCGGCGCGCTGGCGACAACGCTGCTGCCGAGCCAGTAAAGGATTGCACACGCAATGAACGTCGTAATGTTGCTGTCTCTTATGGCTGGCCAGGCCCGTCTGAAGCCAGCGTGGGTGGCTGCCCCAGGGCTTCGGCCATTCGGGGAACCGCACCGGCTCCAAGGCCCATCATGGCGCACAGTTTCGTGCTGATACTCAAGAATTCACGGCGGCTGAGTTTCGACATGAGACGTTTCTCCATGGTTAGTGAACGGCGCAGGCCAGGCACGGATCGAACGAACGGACCACTCGGGTGGCTTCAATCGGGTTGTTCTCATCCTGGATGGGTGTCCCGACAAGGGCTTGTTCCACGGGACCGGGAACCCCTCGGTCATCTCTCGGAGAGCAATTCCAGGAGGACGGCAC
>CAZCEM010000375.1:0-3278 GCA_964497555.1 uncultured bacterium | reverse complement strand
TTGGACGGATCGTTGCCGAGGAAGTAGTTGTTGTTCCAGGGGAGTTTATCGAAGGTTTCGACCGAGGCGGCCGAGGCCGGTGAGGTTGACGCAGACAGGAAATCCCCAGCGAGTTGCGGCTGGGTATTCTGGAAGCGGAACTTGAGGGCGTGGGAGCGGTTATTCACAGCGGATTCAGCCAAAACATTCACAGCAGATTCAGCAGATGAAGCAGATAATTCTTGCTCCATCTGCTTAATCCGTTTAATCTGCTGTGAATCTTGTGTGCTGTATAGGATGGTGAAACCATCCCGCTCGATCCACCAGGTCAATCCGCCTTCGCCGTCGGCTTTGAACAGGACGCGGTCGTCCCATTGACCTTTGTTCTCGGTGAAGAAGAGGGGCTTATGGGCGAGAAGCTCGCTGGAAACCGCCGCCGGAGTAGCCTCTTCGGCGCCTGCGACCATGGTGATTCCAATCAGCGACAGCATCGCCGTTAAGGCGATCAGCATGATCTTGTTTAGTAATCCGAACACTTCCACCTCCTGCGATTGTGATAACTGGATGAGAGACTGCCGATTTCTTTGAAAGAGCAATATACGAAGGAATCCGGGCGAAGTCAATAGCCTCAAAAAATACCGCCCCATATCTCTACAGGGCGGGATTTTCAAGCGGCCAGTGTCCAGGTTGCCAGGTCCAGCAAGATCAAGGGGGACATCTGTAAGAGACTGACGAGAAGATCATCGTGCTATCCCTTGGATCAGCGCCTTCCACATTTCTCGCTGGCGCTGCCAATCAGCAACAGCCGCGATAGGGCGGAGGTCACGTTCGTTAATCGGATCGCGGCCTTTAACCGTTAAAGGCAAATAGAGAAGAGCCTCTTGGATATCCGGCGCAAGCTGAAGTAGATTCATTAGTTGAGTTACTCGCGCCCGGCTCACCTGTCCAAGGCGGGCGATGTCGGCATAATCGCTCAGCTCACCTTGGCTCACCATTCTCTCCAAGCGGATCGCCAGAGCCATAAGCCTGGACACTCGCGGAATGTTGCCCGGCGGCATAGGCGCTGCTGTTGGTTCGACGCCCTCAATCAGGCATTTGCGGCCGCTACGCTCACGCTTGAAGTGAATATTACAATTGATTGTCAGTTCCAACGAGCCTCCTTTAATTTCTTTGGTCAACCTCCGACCTCGCATCGATGGCGACTGCGCCTTCAGAAACCGATTCCCTCGCCAGCGTTTTAATCCCGTTTGAGCGAAAGGTTATGTTTAACTTGCCAGTCCCGCCGTCGTAGCCAATCCGTTCCACCAGCAGATGAATCAGTCGGGTGCGCTCGCGGGGAGAGAGTGATTCCCATATCGGGTCGAATCGGCACAGGGCGGCGGCGAGTTCTGTCTCGTCCACCTGCGCGATTCTCTTTTGCGCTATCTGTTCTCGCAGAGCCTCCGACCGAAGGCGGGCGGCACGCATACGGTCTTCTAATCCCACAAGCCTCGCAGAAGCGCGTTCGCTATTAACGGATTCACCGCTTTTCCCGCCGACCAGTTTGGTGACCTCGGTGGCAAGTCGTTTGAGTTCATGCTGAAGCGCAAGATGCTCATCTTCCAATTTTCTAATGCTTTCCTGCACCTGCAGACGCGCCGCCTTGAGCGTCTCCTTAATCAAATTGTCATCACGTCCGATGCCTCGGATGCGGTCTATCACAAAGCGTTCAATCTCAGCCGCTGGCAGAGATTTCGTCGGACAGAAATCCCAACCAGCCTTCTGCGCCTTCGAACAGACATAATAACGATAGACCGTCTTTTCGTTTTTGGTCGTGCAGACATGAACCATCGCCGACTGGCAAGGCGTGCAGTAAAGCAACCCCTTTAATAAGGCGCCGAATTTATTCCTGACCAGATGACCGCCGTTGCGCCCGTTGCGCCTAAGAAGGTCTTGCACACGCTGCCAGATTGCCTCGTTAACAATAGCTTGATGCTCGCCTTCGAATCTTTCACCCTTGAAGTCGATTTTGCCGATATACACCGCGTTGGTCAACAGCCTTTGTAAGCTGGTCTTCTCAAAGGGCTTGCCGCCGCGATCCTTACCCTTCCTTGTAATCCACTGTTTGGTTGTACAGCCGCGACGATTCAATTCCTGCGCTGTTGACAGCAGCGATTGACGCTCAAGGTAGAGGTCGAAGATGGTTCGCACTTTGAAAGCCTCTTCATCATTGACAATCAGGCGTCTTCCATGCTCGTCTATATCGTAGCCCAGCACCGGCATGCCGCCAATCCATTTGCCCTTCTTGCGAGCCGCTGTCATCTTGTCCCGCGTCCGTTCCGAGATGATCTCCCGCTCGAACTGAGCAAAGGAAAGCAGGATATTAAGGGTCAGACGCCCCATGGAATGGGTCGTGTTGAACTGTTGCGTCACTGAGACAAAGGAAATGTGGCGCTTCTCAAATGTCTCCATGATCCGGGCAAAATCCATCAGCGAGCGTGAGAGACGATCCACCTTATAGACCACGATGCAGTCGATGCTGCCCGCATCAGCGGCAGCCATTAGGCGCTTCAACGCCGGACGGTCCATGTTTCCGCCGGTGAAGCCGCCGTCGTCGTAATGCTCAGGCAGACAAATCCAACCTTCGTTCTTCTGACTTGCGATAAAGGCCTCGGCCGATTCGCGTTGCGCATCGAGCGAGTTGAAGTCTTGGTCGAGGCCCTCTTCCGTTGACTTGCGGGTGTAAATCGCACAGCGAACAATTGGATTTGAACCGGTCGAAGTTTGCTGCGCCTGTTGAGAATGTCTGCTCATGCTTCCGCTCTCCCTTTGTTAATGCCGAAAAAGTGGTATCCGTTCCAGCGCGTTCCGGTCACCTTTCTCGTAATGGCGGTCAAGGACCGAAAGACCTCGCCATTATATTCAAAGCCCTTATCCATCACCAAAACCCGAACGACTGCCCCTTTGTAATGCCGAATTAGAATTGCCCCTGGCATCGGCAGGCGTTGCTCCTGGTCGGATTGATATGAATAGGACGTTGTCGTTTTTGACGGTGAATCTGCTGTCGGCTTGAAAGCGCCGGCTGGCGGACGGATGCGAAGGTCAGCCTCGTTGGCGATCTCCTCAGCGCGATGGCGGGCTCGCTCGGAAAGACCTCCTTCCGCGATTGCTTGCAGCCGCCAGGCGATTCGCTTCCAGAGGAAATCCTTGTTGCCTGATCGGCTCTCCTCGCCGAAGACCTCGCGGTATCTTTCCTTAAGCTCCTTGACGGTCATGCGTCTCATTTTATCGACCTCTCGACTGACTGCCAACTGCATTAT
>CAZCEM010000374.1:0-3284 GCA_964497555.1 uncultured bacterium | reverse complement strand
AGCGCTTAAAAATTAATTCTGGATTCCCGCTTTCGCGGGAATGACAGCGAAGAGGAGTTCAAACTAAAAAACAGCAGCAAACAGCAAAAAATTGGGAGTTTTTCAGCAGGTCCTAAACATTATAATTTAATAAGATTAACCGCTTAAGGTCAATAAAAATTAAGCTGGTTTGGGGAATCAATGAAATATTCCCATAGAATCCTTGACGAACTAAGCTCAATTGTATTATCATATATCCAACGGGGAGCGGGGATTTCTCACAGCTTAAATTCTCTTCGCAGGCGCTGTGAAATTGCCGGAGTGGTGGAATAGGCAGACACACCATCTTGAGGGGGTGGCGCCCAAACGGGTGTACCGGTTCAAGTCCGGTCTCCGGCACCTTGAAACCGAACCAGTCGTTGTGGTTCGGTTTTTTTTGAAATGTTGTTTTTCCCTTCCCCGGAGGATAGCCGCCGGTTTCCGGCAGGTTGGGCGTCCTGTCCGACCGGGCGGACTGAAAGAGTCTATCCGGTAACAACATATTTAAAGTGCATGGCTCCGAAACACATCATTTCAGTTTTCACTGAACTTGTACCGCGAGTTTCGCTGCTGTTCGATTTTAGCATTCAAGGACCGTTCCTTCGCGGAAATAACAATTAACCTCCACTATCAGACGGACCTATTCCTAATTCGAGATTACCTATGAACCTCTTTCTGCTTTTAACTGTGTCCATTGCCGCGTTTGTTATCGGGTGTCGGTTTTACGGATTGTCGATAGGCCGCCGGCTGAAGATTAACGACGCCGAGCCAACACCCGCGGTTGCCAAGCAGGACAAGCGCGACTATGTCCCGACGAAGGTGCACGTCGTTTTCGCGCACCACTTTGCGACCATCGCCGGCGCTGGACCTATCATTGGTCCGGTTTTAGCCATTATTTACGGCTTTGCTCCCGCGTGGTTGTGGGTGGTGCTTGGCGGTATCTTCTTCGGCGCGGTGCATGACTTCACGGCGCTGTTCGTCTCCATCAAAGAGGGCGGTCGGTCGATTGCCGACGTGACCCGCCGAACGCTTGGACGAGGCGGATTCGTACTCTTCGTACTGTTCACGCTGTTGATGCTGTTCCTCGTGGCGGCGGCGTTCTTGAACATCACCGCCACCACCCTCGCCTCACTCTATCCGATAACCAGGCTCGGCTTGGATTCGTCTCAACATATCCTGCGGACGGTCACTAATCCCGAAACCGGCGAAATTATGGGCGTGATCGGCGGCATCGCCTCGATGTCAGTCATTATAATAACCCTGTTCGCGCCTCTAATCGGCCACTTGATCTATAAGCGCAGATTGAAGACGGCGCCGGCTTATCTTTTAGCGGGGATTGTGGCGATAGGGTCGATACTGGTGGGATTTCGGCATCCGGTGAGCATCGATCCCCAGTATTGGCGGCTGTTGGTCTCGATTTATGTTTTAATCGCCGCCGGGCTGCCGGTCTGGTTTATACTCCAGCCGCGCGACTTCACCAACGTCCAGATTCTCTACGTGGGTATGTTAATGCTGGTGGGCGGATTGGTGGTGCTGGGTTTCAAAGGCTATACGAGCATCTACCCGTTGATGAGTGTAGGGCACGGAACCGCTAAGTTGGGTTTGATATGGCCCATGCTGTTTATAACGATTGCGTGCGGGGCGATATCCGGTTTTCACGCGCTGGTCGCCGGGGGGACCACCTGCAAGCAGCTTGAGCGGCAGTCTTACTCGCTGGGAGTCGGCTACGGCGCGATGCTGCTCGAATCCGTGTTAGCAGTGCTGGTGCTGCTGGCACTGGCGGGCAACCTGCAGCAGGGCGAGTACATGTCGATTGTCTTCCCGGCGAAGGGCGCCTCGAATCCCATCCTGGCGTTTGCGCTCGCGGTCGGGAATATGCTGCGCAGCGCGGTGGGAATTCCGGTCTATGTCGGGTCAATCATTGGGATTCTGATGGTCGAGGGGTTCGTGATAACCTCGCTCGACTCGTGCATTCGCTTCATCCGCTACCTACTCGAAGAGATGTGGCAGGAGCTGCTGCCTCGCGTGCCGGCGGTCATGCGCAATCCGTGGTTTAACTCCACTCTGGCGGTGCTGGGGATGTGGGGGCTGGCAGCCGGGAACAAATTCTTGGCGCTATGGCCCATCTTCGGCTCAGCCAACCAGTTGATGGCGGCGCTGACGCTGATTACTATCTCGATGTGGCTGGCGATTCGCGGACTGCGCAACTGGTTCACAGTAACGCCGGCGGTGTTCATGTCCGTTACGACCGTGGCGTCGTTGATCTACAAGCTCGCAACTGATTACCTGCCCAAGGGCAATTGGACGCTCATCATCGCGGCTGTTGTGCTGCTGGGCTTAGCGGTCGCTTTGACGGTGCTGGCGCTGGGAAAGGCGAAGAATCTGATTAAAGGTGGACCGCGCCCGGCAACGACCTAACTCTTCGTTCCGACTCGTCTTGAAGGTCGGACTTTACGCCCTCCGGTTCACAAGTGTTCAATCGGCCTTGAGGGGCAGGCTGATACAGAACACCGTCCCGCCGCCCTCGCGTGGAGCGCAACTCGCTCGCCCGCCGTGCCGCTCCACAATCTCCTTCACCAGCGTCAATCCCAAGCCTGCGCCTCCGACCGGCTGGCGGTCAACAGGCTTGATCCGATAGAAGCGCTGAAACACCTTCCGGCTTTGACGCTGAGGAATCCCAAGGCCGCGGTCTGCGACTGAAATATTCAGACGCCTCCCTTCCACCGCCGCACGAAAATCGACCTCCTTCCGCTCCGCTGAATACTTGACCGCGTTGTCGAACAGATTATCCAGCGCCAACGCTATCGTCTCCCGGTCGAGCCTCAACTGCGGCAGCGATGTCGGGTTTTCCGTCGTCAGGATGAAGCCCTTTTCGGTCAGCCTCTCTCGCTGCATCATCAAGTATTCACTAAGCCAAGTCCCGGTGTCAACTGTCTGCAGCGACATCTTCATGCCGCCCGTGTCCAGCCGCGCCAGATTCAGCGTGTTGTCGATTATCGCGGTCAAGCGCTCCGACGCCCGCAGTGCCGCGTCGAGGTATTCCTTCTCCTGTTCCGGTGAGATGGTGCGGTCATGCGCCAGAGACTCTGTGAACAACCGCACCTGCGCCACCGGCGTCCGCAGCTCGTGCGACACCAGCGCGATGAAGTCCCGCTGCCGCTCCCGCGAGACTATCTGCGTCGTCACCCACGCCACCAAAGCGGCGATGGCGGCCAGCAGCGCCGCCCACTGCCACAGCAATTCCGGCTTCAGCGGTTATAAAAGGT
>CAZCEM010000373.1:0-3285 GCA_964497555.1 uncultured bacterium | reverse complement strand
AAGCGGGAATCCAGCCCTAATTCCTTCTGGATTCCAGCTTTCGCTGGAATGATGCATCTTCGACGCATTACCTCTGTTGTAAAAAAGAAAGTGCACCCCTTAATAAGACCGTACTTCAGACATTTCTGAACCCTTTGAAATATACGCAAAATCGCTTTAAACTCGTCTTTGTAAATCAGCCAAAGGCTGATGAAGTAATCTAAAAGGGCTTCTTACGCTGCATTGGATTGGGATTGCTTCCCCCCGATCAAGTCGGGGATGGGAAAGACAGGGTCCCTTTCCAACCGTTACAGACGGGCGTTAAAATCCAATGCGCCCCGGACGGTTCCATAAAAAGCGCGTCAATCCGCCGGGGCTGCCTATCCACAGCGTGTCTTCCTCAACCGCCAAGCTCTGCATCCGCTGCGACGGGAAGCCGATGTCGGACTCATACTTGATCCAACCGCCGCTGTTGAAATTATATCCGAACAGTCCGTTATCCGCGCCGATCCATAGGATGCTGTCGTTCGCGGCTAACGCCAGCGGCAATCCTCCCCTTAGCAACACCGCTGGATAATTCCGCCACTCGCCGGTGCGGCGGTTATACTCACCGACGCCGCCCCGGCTGCCCACCCACAGCCGCTCGCCCGCCAGCAACAGACACAGCAGCGGATTCGTCACCGAGGGCGCTCCACTTAAATCCACCGGCGTCAAGGTGTCCGGCTGCCAGCGCCATAAGCCGCCCGCTCCCGCCGACCAGACCGTGTCCCCCTCCGCCGCTAAATCATACACCGTCTTATCCCAAGTGGCCTTTCCGGAATTCCGAATCGCCGGGCCTTTGGGCAGTTCCCAGCGGTCCAAGCCGTCCCGCCCGCCGATGAAAAGCTGACCACCGCTGACCGCCAGCGCGCTTAACTCCAAGCTGCGCAGTCCGTCGAACCGGTCGTATGTTTTCCAGGTATGCCCGTCGGAAGAGCATACCGTCAAGCCAGCGCCGGTGGCGAAGAACACCTGCTGCTTTTGGATGAGGATATCCCGGACATTGCCCTCTTCCAGCCCGTAAATCCGGTCGGCGCGATAGGACGTCCACCGTCCGGTCTCGCGGTTAAAGCAGCTGATTCCACCCTCTTGTCCGGCAATCCGACCCGCGCACCAAACGCCGCCGTCCGCTGAGAAAGCCATCGGTGACACAGAAGCGCCCAAAGGACCCAGCTGGATGACGTCCAGTGTCAGATGCCTATCGTCGCCGACGCCGATGCCCAGCCCCGGGTAGGCGATGAAGTGACGGCGGTTGACGTCGTCATAACAGTCAAAAGCCGCCCGGTAGCGGTTGAAATCTTTGTCGGTGAGGGTTCCGTCCGCGGGATCGAAATTCCACAACGTTCGGTCTTCCCAGTAGTCTTTGTATGCGTGTTTTTTAGTGGTGCCCGGCCAGCGGACGTCCGCCGGTGCTTCCGCTGTGCGTTCCAATAGCATCGCAGGAAAAGGATCGATAATCAGATATTCGACGGGATTCCCCTTCACCACGGCTACAACCCGGTCGGAAGTCTCGCCTAAAGCGACAATATTGCCCGTTGGCTGGTCGAATTCGTACCAGTGGTCGAGATCGACGCGGTAGTACTTCAGCTCCTTGCCGTAGAGCCAGATAGTATTGGAGAAGTTGTGTGTCAGTATCAGACGTCCGCCGGTCAACGGCACGGCTTGATCCAATCCGCAGCCAAACATCCACGGATCCAGCGCCGCCAGCGTCAACCGGTCGAGGCGGCAAACACCGCCGCTGGTGGCGGCATAAACCGTCTGCTGGTCATAGTCGAAGGCGTAAACTCCTCGGCAGTCGCTCCAGGTTACTACGTCGTCCGAGCGGTAACCGGGCTGAGCCGTCAGTGACGCGACAATTAGACAACCTTCGAGGGCGATCCCGATTATCAGCGCTATGAGCCATTGGTTGAAATACATGTCTTTCCCATTTTACTGGCTTCGCCGGTTTTTAACAGAGCGTATCGGAAACCGACCGGACCGAGGATCTGGTTAATCGCGATGACAGCCAGAACAAGACTAGTGATCTGGGGACCAATATGGGGAAATTCAAAACCACCGACTTACAAGGTTACCAACTACATATTAATCAGTATCCCACCTTCGGGCAATATATTCTTTCAGCGTCCAAGCACCCGTCGGGCGGGACGCCCGACCTACGCGGCAAGGGAGAAACAGTCCAACAAGCTGGACAAGCCACCCTCGCGCGACCGCCTACCCTCCCGTCCGCTTCAGAAACTCCACCACCGCCGCGGTAATCCCGTCTGCTAACTTCTGACGGAAGGCCTTGTCGCGCAGCCGCTTCTCCTCCTTGGGATTAGACAGAAAGCCCATCTCCACCAGCACCGCCGGCATCGACGCCCCCACCAGCACGTAAAATCCCGCCTGGTCCACCCCCCGATTTTTTAAATCCGCGCCCCTACCAACCTGCTCCTGAACCACTACCGCAAAGTCCTGCGACTCCCTCACGAAGTTCGCCTGTGCCATCATCAACAAGATGAATTTCTCCTCCGTCATGCTCTTGTATTCGGAACCGGCGTCTTCGTAATCGATCACCGAATTTTCCTTCAGCGCCACCCGCCGGGCGTTCACGTTTTTGCTGGGAGACAGGAAATAAGTCTCAAGCCCCTCCGCGCGGGCATCGGGCGCCGAGTTGCAATGCAGGCTGATGAATAATTTGCCTCCCGCACGGTTGGCGGCTCGGGTGCGTTCCTGTAACTCCAGAAACCGATCGCTGTCGCGGGTCATCACTGTCTTGACGCCGCGGTTCTCCAGCGCCTTCCGAAGCCGCAAGCCCACGTCCAGCACCACTTCCTTCTCGTACAGCCTGCCCTTGCTGATAGCGCCGGGGTCTTTACCGCCGTGACCGGGGTCGATTACCACCACGTCCAGATCCCAGCGGTCGCGGTCTTCGCTGAGCTTGACGCTTACGTCCTCCGGCACTGGCGCGCTGCCTTTCGACACAAAGCTCAGCGAACATAACGGCGGGTCATCGGACGTGTCAATCCGCTCGAAGCGCGACGCGCTGTCAGCTTGAAAGGTCATCTCCACGCCGCGCTCGGTCTGCTCGACCGATGCTGCCAGCACACAGCCGCGCGGCTCGATGATTCCCAGCCGTTCAACGTCGATGGAGGCTTTCAGAAACACCACCTTCACGCCTCCCGCGGCAGGCTCGGCCTGTGGATGGAGGTCCCTGGCGGTAGTGATAATCACCCTCGTGCCGTCCGCGGTGATGTTGAATCTAATACCCAGCAGGTCACCGGTGGGATG
>CAZCEM010000372.1:0-3296 GCA_964497555.1 uncultured bacterium | reverse complement strand
CGCTAATGACATGATGGTCATCCGCAAGATGGCGAAGAACTTCGAAACCGAGTTCGCACGACTCCCGTTTGATAAGCGCCGATTGCTGATCCTGCATTTCGTAGAGAGGATTGATATACTGGATCATTCGGTGGCGAGTGTGATTCTGCGAATTCCGAAGTTGACGCCCGGCAAGACGCTCAAGCCGCCGATGGCGAAGAAAACGAGGCGGGAAATTGAACTCGAATCGATGGGAGGCCGAACAGAAAAAGAGGAACAAAAAGCCTCACCTGACCGCAATCAAGTGAGGCTCGCACGGCTCCCCGGGAGGGACTTGAACCCCCAACCTAGTGGTTAACAGCCACCCGCTCTGCCAATTGAGCTACCGGAGAATTTTAAACTATTATTATACATCTTAGCCAAAGCTTTGTCAAGCTAATCCCTGCCATTTTCAGAACCCTCCAGCATTTTTGTCTCATCCGCCGCCCACTTGTATCCCACCTTATAAACCGTAACAATACGTCGCGGTTCGTCCGGACTGTCCTCCACCTTCTTCCGCAACGCCACTATGCGCGCGTCCACCGCCCGATGCCCAACGTCCGCGTCTTCCCCCCACACCTCGTCCAACAGAAAGTTCCGCGACAACGCCTGCCCCGGATGCGACGCCAGCACGTACAGCAGCTCGAAATCCCGACCATTGATGTCCAAAAGCACACCATTTAATACTACACTGTGCGACTCCGGGTCAATCACCAGCCCTCCACTGTGCACCGCCGCCGGAATCTCCCGATACCCGCTGCGCCGCAGCACCGCCCGCACCCGAGCGATCAATTCATCAAGCGAAAACGGTTTGGTCACGTAGTCGTCGCAGCCCAGCCGGAAGCCCTCCAACCGGTCGTGCTCGGTGCCCTTTGCAGTCAAGATGATGACCGGCGCGTTGTTCAGATCGCGCCGAAGCTCCTTCAGAATGCGCAAACCGTCCATCCGCGGCAGCATCAAATCCAGAATGATAAGATGCGCCGCACCCTTGCGCGCCTCGTCCAGACCGTACCGCCCGTCCCGCGCCAAGGTCACCCGATAGCCCGCATATTCCAGCGCACTCTTCAGCATCGGACCCAGCTTGGGGTCGTCTTCGATGATTAGTAGGGATGGCATGAGTTTCCGGATTCCTTATCCTTATTCACTGCAGATGAAGCAGATTGTTTTTTTATTCACAGCAGATTAAACGGATTAAGCGGATTCAAAACGGATTATTACATCAATTATCTGTTAAGTCATCTGCTTAACCGCTTCATCTGCTGTGAATTACCCCAGCTCCACTATAAACTTCGCGCCTCCGCCCGGCGCATCCTCAACCCGAATCTTCCCGCTGTGGCCGTCCACGATTTCCTTCACAATCGACAGCCCCAATCCCAGTCCAGATACCCCAGTCAGAGGATCTTGGCCAGAACGACCGAAGCGCTTGAATAGATTCCCACGCTCTGACGCTGGAATCCCTGTCCCGAAATCAGCAACCGACACGGCTATGCGCTTATCGTCGGTTTGCAGTCCGATGGTGACAACGGCGGCACCTTGAGGCAGGTTCTTCAGATTCTGCATCGTATGCCGGAGCGCGTTGTCAATGAGATTGTCGAGCGCCAGCCTCAGCTTGTCGCGGTCGAAGGCGGCTGGCATCGGCTTCTCAAGACCTTCCACAACCAGCCGAACGCCCGCCTGGTCGAAGCTCGTCTGCCAAGCCAAGGCGGTTTCGCGGATTAAAGCGGTGAGTTCGTCCGGCTCCTTGTGAATGACGACTTTCCCGCCTTCGAGGCTGTGGGCAGCGTTCTCGACGGCCCGTCGGAGTTGACGGCACTCGCCGCTGACGGTAGAGATGACCTTGCGCTCCTCTTCGGGTGAGGAGAATTGACTGCCTTCAAGGAGATCAGCGGCCAGTTGCAGCCGGGCGACGGGCGTCTTGACCGAATGAGAGAGGTGGCCGAGGGCGATGCGGTTGAGGCGCGATTGCTTCCTGGAAAAATAATAACCATAAAATAACAGCGAGATAAGCAACAGGACGTTGGCTTCCGCAATCCAAGCGATCCAAGTGAATAATTTTATGCGGTCGGTTATCTTCTTAGGATAGATGAGAAATTGGGTGATCGAGTATATGCCGATGTCAAAATCATCGTCATAGTGGATAGGTTGTTTGCCAAAGCTCGTGCTGACAGCTGTCCGGTCGCCGTACCACCAGAGGGTGTCCTTCCCGTGCACAACGCCGAGCGTCTGCTTCCAATCGCCGTTGGGGCAGGCATAGGGATCGATGTTCGGGTCAAGCGTATCCGGCGCGTAGGGGCTCATGAAGGCGAGGGTCAGGTTGTCTCGCGCCAGACTGTCGCAGCGGGCGGGAATCTGTTGAATATACCAGTCCTCGTCCAGGACTGCACCGATGACCTCAGTGGCGCGATTCGAGTAGTAGGTGCCAATATAGCGAACAAGAACCGGAAATGAGCCTGAATCACCCATCACTCGGTTGAACTTGGTCATTCCTCCAATAAGGATTCGTCCGAAGAAAGAACGCCCGCCGGTTGACTTCTTGGCTCTCACGTCAAGTTTTTGCAGAAGCGAGTCGAGCGGGACCAATCCCTTAAGCTGGAAACCGCTGCGATTGGGCAGGTTGAGGTAAAAGGCGTCCTTGACGCCGGGGAGAGCCATCAGCGGCGCAAGATCGACGGTTGAATCCGGGTTGACGAGATGTTGCTTTTCCAAGGCAAGCAAAGCTCTCGCATGATTGACCCAGATCGAATTCAGGTTGTCCTGAATGGTGGTTGACAACCGATAATCATTCCAGTTCTCGCCTTCTTTATAGGACGTTTTAGCGATGCTGGTCATCCAGGGCCACCAGACGAAATGGATGGCTGCGATTAGGATTACGAGTCCTAATACGATGACTGAAAGCCCGAAGTTCCGAACCTTTTCGGGATTGTCTTGAATGCGTCGCAGGAAGCTCATTTTTCCGTCTCCAATGAATGGTCTTCCTGTTGTTTATCTTCAATATAACCATTCAATCCGGCGAGTTGTTACAAACCTGTTACGCGGGGCGCTTCCAGCGAATTGACATTGTCTGTTATCATGGGGAGTAAAATCCACGGTGTCATCCCTTTGAAAACAGCTCCAATCACCGCGTAGGTCGGGCCTCCGAGCCCGACCGCCGGCAACAAGGGGCTCCGTGCCCACGCATCGTTTGATTCACAGCAGATTAAACAGATTAAGCAGATTGAGGAACAGAAGGCGGGCGGGCGGTTGAGCCATCTGTTTAATCCGTTTAATCCGCTGTGAAT
>CAZCEM010000371.1:0-3298 GCA_964497555.1 uncultured bacterium | reverse complement strand
CGGTTTTTGGGGGATGTGAAAAATGACGAGCGGAGGAGCAAATATTTTATCGAACTAGCGAGATGCTGTCATTCATGAGGAAGCGTCATTTCCTTATAAATCGCTCCTGGAGAACGTGTAGGTCGGGCGAGACGCCCGACCTACACGGTGTGCGGGGGCTATTTTCTGGGAAATGACAGCGGGTGTCAAGTATTTTCTGCCCCCCTTTCTAAAATGGCAAAGGCTGCCAGAAACTGACAGCCTTTGTCGTATTCAAACCATTGGAAGCAATAGGTTTTAAAGCCCGCTGCCACCACCACTGCTGTCGCCTCCTCCGCCGCCGCGGCGTCCGCCGCCGCCGCGTTCGCCGCGGTCGCTTCTTTCGCCGCGGTTGTTAGTTGGACGAGCTGGACGCGGGCGGGACTCGTTCACGGTGACTATTCGACCACCGATATCGGTGCCATTCAAGCTCTCGATGGCTTTCATGGCAGCTTTACGATCCGGCATTTCGATGAAACCGAAACCCTTGGAACGGCCTGTCTCACGGTCGGTGATAACCCGCGCGGAATCAACATCACCAAAAGCTTCAAAAGCTGTTCGCAGATCGTCATCGGTCACTTTGAAGGCGAGATTGCCGACGTAGATGTTCATCCTACAACTCTTCCTTTCGCCATGTGGTAACCAGTCAGGCGTCATCCCATGGCGAAACAGATGAGTCTGAGAGCACAAAACCCGAGAAGATTGTGCCGTCCGTAGTACCTTTCAGGCCCGAGACCAAAAGCCGGGTCGGAATTGAATACACGAGGAAGACTCCCCGCTGTATTACTGAATTAAGATATATAATCTCTCCCAAGTTGTCAAGGAGTTTATTTCTTTTAAGCGCTCTTTTTATCAAATAATCCTAATCCTACGAAAGCCCATTGAAGGACGTCTTCATCCGGCGCTGTCAGGGCGTTTCGACCGCAGGTTTAGGATAGCCTGAGGTGCACTGCCCCCTGAATACTGACTATTAAGGAGTGTATTTTCTTTTTTACATCAGAGGTCATGAATCGAAGACGCATCATTTCCCAGAAAATAGCCCCATTGACCGCGTAGCTCGGGCGTCTCGCCCGACAAGGGCGGACTTTCAGAGTTTGTCCGATAATTCCGATTTTAGAGGGGAATGACAGCGAATGACCAAATGAATTTGCACCGAGTTATATATTAAATGTGTTTATATCTTCTCCTCAGCGCCCAGCTCACCAGCCACGCCAGCAACGCTAATCCCGTCAAGACTGAAACCGTCAAGCCTGTGTAAAACCAAGCTGGATGAAAACGAAATTCCAACCGATGCTCCCCCGCCGGCACCGCCACCGCTCGCAAAACCCCGTCCGCCCGCAGGATGTCGGTGGGATTCCCGTCAATCTTCGCGGTCCAGCCCGAAGGATAGTAGGCGTCCGCCAGCACCAGCAGCTTCGGCGACGGCGCGCTGACTTCCACCGACACAAAGTCGCTGCGATATTCCTTAATCACGGCGGCTCCAGCGCCATCGGGGATCGGCTCGAGCTTCGGCGGTCTGTCCAGCAAGGTTTCCAACGCTGGATTCCAAACTCCCCCCATCATCTCAGCCACCATGGAGTCGAAGTCGGCTATCACCCGATACCGCCCTGTCAGCCGCACTCGCGGCAGTTCGCCGGGATTGCGGTACAGGAAGCCCCCTCCACCCGGTTTGACATCCCGAGGCGTCAGCACGAGTTGATAGGCGCTGGCCGGTCGAACCGGATCCCCTACACCCTGCTTTTGAAGCTCGGCGAAGGCGGTCTCTAGTGGCACGGTGGTCAAGATGTAACGAACATTCAAGGCGTCGAGAAGCTGCGGACGACGCATCACCGTAAACCAACTGTACGGCGGACCGGCGTCCAGAAAGGACACCGTCATCAGCTTCTGATAAAGGGCCGGCTTGGCGCCGAAATAGCCGGTGGTCGATTCTATTCCGAAATACGACAGCCAGTTGGCTGGGTCGGCCGATGATTGGATGCCGCGCTCCTTCTGCCAGAAAACAGCCGGGTAGCTCTTGTCCAGCGCATGCACCCGGAACTTGCCGCGCTCCTTCTGCAACAGCCTGGCAACGCCCTCCGGCTCGAAAAGGACCTTCTCGACGCGCGCCGGCTGGAAGCTCACCAGCTTGTAATTGATAAGCCATAAATCGACGCCGGTCAGCGTCAAGGCTAAAATTACCGCCAACAGTCCGGGGATTTTGCGGTTCATCACCAGCGCTATGCCCAAGGCGAAGACCGCAATGAAGATAAACGCCCGCGCGGCGTCTCCCGCCGCGAGGCTCTGAGCGGCGTCCAGCAGCCGCAAGTCGGTCCCGGGACGCACAATCCCGGCGAACAGCCGATAGAACCAGCCGAAGAAGCCTGGCGAGGTCTGGATGATTATGAATTTAAGGAAAGCGATTCCCGCCAGCGCGAGGAATATCTTGCTGCCGACAGGCCAGCTCTTGCCTTCCCGCTGGCGGTCAAGCAGCCGCTGTAAGCCCATCCCCGCCAGAAGCGCCATCGGCAGCAGCAGCAGCACCTGCCCCATCACCGGCGCGCGGAATTTGTTGAACAGCGGCAGCAGATGATACAACGGGCCATACAGGACCGGGAGATACCGCCCGAAGGACAGTATCCAGGCTGCCAGCGCCAGCGTCAGAGCAAAACCCCACTGCCGCCGGGGTAAAGTTGTCAAGGCGAATATCGCCAGAATCAGTACGATGACGCCGAAGTACATGGGATTCTGGGTGAAGGGCGAGCCATCGGGTGTGCCGACCGTCCCCCAGTACGTTTGCCCCGCGAAGCCGAACCAAGAGGGGAAGATATAGGTGAGCGACTCCAACGGATGAAACGACCAGCCGGTCGCATAAGCCCAGTCCACGCCCCCGCCGGTCATGCCGCCCGCCGCAGCCCCTCGAATCGAATACCGCGCGTAATCCAGCACCGACATCCACAACACCGACGACAGCGCCAGCGATAAGCCCAGCGCGCCCGCCCACAGCAGCGCTGTCCGTCCCCATTCCTTCAGCGATTTCTTGATAAAGGCAGCCGCGCCGTAATAAATCAGATACAGCCCCATCAACATCCCACCGTAAGCCGCGACCTGAGGGTGCAACGCGAGAATCTCAACCGCATAGGCGGATCCCAGCGCCGCCGCCCTCCCCAGCGTGGGCTTCAGCCGCAGCCTGTCCATCAGCAGCCACAGCAGCGGCAGATAGACCATGCCCATCAGTTTCGAGCCATGCCCCACATCGACCAGCACTATTAACTGAGGAGAAAAGGCGTATGCCAGCCCCACC
>CAZCEM010000370.1:0-3314 GCA_964497555.1 uncultured bacterium | reverse complement strand
TTCCCCCCTGCAAGCAGGGGGGAAAAGTCGGGCGAGACGCCCGACCTACGCGGTAAGAGGGGGCTATTTTCTGGGAAATGACGGCAGGTGTCAAGTATTTTCTGCCCCCCTTAATAAGATGCAACTCGGTGGCAGCCAAGCGCCAGACGCTGCATGCCACCACCAACCTCTGAGGCGCAGATGAACTCACTTAGAATCTGGCTCACCGCCCTGACAGTCGTCTTTTTGCTGAGTACGCTGTCCTGGAGCGCGCCGTTGTCTGAAGAACCCTTGCTTCGCATGGGAGTAGCTGTCCTTACCGTTGAGAAAGGGCTCTCCATCGACCTGCCGTCTGCCGGCGCTGATTACTGCGGCGTCAGTACTATGGACGCAGCGTTCGACCGCCTGGGCATCAATTGGATCGAACCCACCTTCCCGAACTGTCTGCCGCCGGTGCCCGGCGGGAAAGCCGATTTGACCGTGATATACACCGTTCATTTCCCGGAATCGTTGCCGGTGATGGAGGTCTGCCGCGAACTGTCGAAAGTGGAGGGAGTCAAATACGCCGAGCCCTGGCGCTACCAGAAACTATATCTTAATCACAACGATCCCGAGCGCTACCGGCAGTACTACCTAAACCTGGCCCACGCCAATGAAGCCCATGATTTCTGCACCGGTGACCCCGACGTTGTGATAGGGATTATTGACACCGGCATCGATCTGGATCATCCCGACCTTGCCGCCAATATCTGGGTGAATCCCGGTGAAGAGCGCAACGGCCGCGACGACGACGGCAACGGCTTTATCGACGACTTCAACGGTTGGGACTATTTTGGCAACGACAATAATCCCACAGATGAGAGCGGGCACGGGTCTCACTGCGCCGGACTGGCGTCGATGGTGACCAACAACCGCATCGGCGGCGCCAGTCTGGGCTATAGCTGCAGTCTGATGGCGGTGCGCAGTGGGCATAACCTGACGGTTACTCACGGTTATCCCGGCATCCAATACGCCGTGCGCAACGGTGCGGATGTGATAAGCTGCTCCTGGGGCGGACCCGAGTCCGACCGATGGACCGAAAGCGTAATTCAAGACGCCTGGGAGCGCAATGTGGTGGTGGTTTGCGCCGCGGGAAACGAGAGCACCAGCGCGCGTTCCTACCCGGCGGCTTACAATGATGTGGTGAGCGTAGCCGCCACGGACGAGTCGGACCATCGAGTATGGTTCTCAAATTACGGTGACTGGGTGGATATTTCAGCACCCGGTGCAAATATATTCAGCACCTGGTACTTAGGCAACTATGCCATAACTGACGGCACTTCGATGTCTTGCCCAATCGTGGCGGGAGGCGTAGGGCTTTTACGTTCTGCTTTCCATTTCATGAATAATGAAGAGATAGTGCAGATCCTTCTTGACGGGGCTGATGACATCAATAACCGGCTGGGGCAATATGCAGGTCTGATGGGCAGCGGTCGGTTGAACGTGTACCAGTCCATCCTCTTGGGTTCGGTGCCGGTGATGACCATTTCTGAGATGACGATTGTTACTGATGACAATGAGAATGGCAAGATGGATCCGGGGGAGACTGTGGGTCTGGTGGTTTCCATCAGCAACCATGAGCAAGCCGTGGGCGCCACCGACGTCACCATGACGCTGACCATCGACGATCCCAACGTTGTCATTGCCCATCCAACGTTGGAATTTCCCGACATGGATCCCGGAGACCAGTTCTCCAACACCGAGGAGCCATTCTCACTGCATATCTCCGCGGACGCCATGCCCCACACAATCTTTCTTCATTTCACGATGCGGGCGCAGCCGCACGATATTATCGTGGAGAAGACCTTTGAAGCGGTAGTAGGGCAGCCCCAGATTCTTATCGTTGATGACGACTTGGGCGGTGACGCTGACCTCTGGCTGGAGAAAGTTGTCGAAGGAATGGGCAAGGGGTGGGTTCGCTGGGATGCGGAATCCAACTCAGCGCCGGATGTGGAAGTTATGCAGGGTTATGACTTGATAATCTGGTCCACCGGCCACGCCCCTGAGCCTCTGGATCAAACCGACCGCGAAAACATGACCGCTGCCGTGTTAGCCGGCGGTAACATTTTACTGATGGGAAACAGGATTGGCGACGACCACAATAATCGGGATCTGCTCTATCAGTTCTTTGGGGTAATGCACAGCCGGGATTCGGTGCGAACGCTGATTGCGCAGGGACTGCCGGGGGAAAGACCGCTGAGCGAGCAGGTTCAGATGTACCTGTACAACACCGGCGAGGAAGGCGACGCCCGCGTCAGTCCTTCAACGATGACACTGATGGAAGGCTCAGGCGCGGACAGCCTGCTGGTCTATAAATTAGGCGCCGCCACGGTCGGACTGGGCGGCGTTTATCGAATTGATCCCCAAAACCAGGCGAAGACGGTCTATCTGGGCTTTGCCTTTGAGTCCGCCAGTGACCAGATAACTTCGCGCAGCGCGGTGTTGGAGATGTTGTATAACTGGTTCACCAACGGCGGGAGTGGGATTCCCAGCTCGCCTGCCGCTGAACCATACTCATTCTCCTTGGTCTCGGTATTTCCCAATCCGTTCAACTCCACCCTAAAAGTCGAGTTCACTCTGCCGCAGCGGCAGATTTACAGCTTGGATTTGTTAGACCTGGGCGGTCGGAGCGCGACGGGGCTGGGTTCGGGCTGGGGAAAGGCGGGCGCTAACGGGATTGCCTTTAACGCTGACGGTTTGCCCACCGGGACTTATATCGCGCGCTTGTCGTCGCCGGGATTCGTTCCGCAGCAACGGAAGGTGCTTCTGATAAAGTAAGATTGAAAGTTTGAAAGTTGGAAAGTTGGAAAGTCTGCAAGTTGGCAAGTTGGCAAGTCTGGAAGTTGGCTAGTTGGAAAGTTGGGGCGCAGGGTGTCCTCATCCTGCGCTGTATTAATACCTCTCGTCGGGCTGGGAGCCCGAACCGCCCGCTTAGAAGAAAAATGGCCACCAAGCTGGACATGTGACACCTGGGCTGAGCGAGACGCCCGTCCACCTCGTCCACCTCGTCTATATCGTCCATCTTGTCCATCAACCCCTGGACGAGTGAATCTAATTTCCAAAGAGAAAACCCGCTGTAAAAGCGGGTTTTTCGCGGGGATGACGAGACTCGAACTCGCGACCCACGACGTGACAGGCCGTTACTCTAACCAACTGAGCTACATCCCCGGCTTTAAGGCTCATATTGAACCTTAATTTTAAAATGTTAAATATAAATAATCGAGGCAGGCCTCGCAATAATCCCGATTCAAATTTCCATCTCTTGAAAATTATCCTACGGATTGACGCCTTTGCGT
>CAZCEM010000369.1:0-3317 GCA_964497555.1 uncultured bacterium | reverse complement strand
TCAGACTTAAGTCTGACGGCACACCTTATTACCTAATTCCCCACCCCCACCGTCAATCCTCTAAACCGCGACGGCGAAGCCCCGTGTGACATCTCGGCCCGCTGGCCCGGCTGCCCCTTGCCGCAGTTCGACACGCCCCACAACACCCAGTGCTCCTCGTCGCAAATCGCGTCGCAGCTCTTCCAGAATTCCGGCGTGATCGACTGATAGTTGGCGTTCTTGTACATCTGACCCTTCTGGCCGCCCTTGATCTCCCAGGCCGCTTCCACGCCAAACTGGAAGTTCAAGCGCCACTGGTCAATCGACCAGCAGCGGTTGGTCTCAAGGTAAATCCCGCCGTCCGTGTCCGCCATCAGATCGTCGAACTTCCAGCTCCCCGGCAGCAGCGAAATGTTACCGTTGCGCACGATGGGGATGTTCGACCAGCCCTCCGCCCGGTTGCTGCTGACAGCCCGTTCCGCGCCGATTACGTGCGCCAGTTCCCGGTTGAACTGATAGCCCACGAACTGGCCCTTCTTCACCAGATGCCAACGCTGCGCGCGCACCGCGTCGTCGTCCCAGCCAAATGTCGCCAAGCCGCCAGGCACGGTTGCATCGCACACCAGATTCACGTGGTCCGAGCCGTACCGGAAGTTGTTCAGCTTCTCCAGTGTGGCGAAGCTCATCCCCGCGTAGTTGGCTTCCTGTCCCAGCACGCGGTCCAGTTCCGTCGCATGCCCCACCGATTCGTGAATCTGCAAGCCCAACTGCGAGCCGTCGATGATCACGTCCCGCTTGCCGGAGGGGCAGTTCGGCGCGGTCAGCAGGGCAATAGCTTCCTCGCGCACCCGTTCAGCGTTTTCCAATAGCTTCAAACCGCGGATCATCTCGTATCCTTGCGTCATGTACTGCCCGCGGAAGGAATTCGGATAGCTGCGCACCTGAATCTCCGAGCCGTCCACCGCGGTAGCCGAATAACCGCCGCCGCTGCGGATGAGAAGCTGGTCGATGAACGAGCCTTCGCTCGTAGCCATCCACTGGTGCTCGTGCCAGAACGAGAAGGAACTCTCGGCGTTGGTAATGCGCTTGTCAGCCCGCAGAATCTTGTCGATCGCAAACAGCAGCGCCAGCTTCTCCTCCAGCGGAATCCGGAAGGGATCCTCGCTGACGGGGGTCTGCCAGCGCTCGTCCACCACCGGTTCAGCCGCCAGCCGCACGTCTTCTTTCTTGGCGCGGGCGGAAGCTTTAGCAATCTGCACCGCCAGCGCGGCGGTCTTGTCGATGTTTTCGTGAGTTAAATCGGGGCTGGAGGCGAAGCCCCAGGCCCCGTCGGCGATCACCCGCACGCCGAAACCCACGTCTTCGCTGATGCCCAGTTCGCCGACCAGACCGTTCTTGACGGTCAGGTCTTCGTTCTTGCTGAAAATGACGCGGCAGTCCGCGTAACTGGCGCCGCGAGTCAGCGCCGTCTGCACCGCGCGTTCCGCTAATTCACGCATATTATTCCTCCTCGCGGCTTAGTTTTCGGTGTTACTGGTGAAATGAAAGTCGTTGACCTTGATGACCGGCGCGACGGTGCCGCCGCCGCCCCAGAAGGTCTCGGTCTTGAAAAGCTGCTTTGACAGGGCTTCCACGTTCGACAACACCCGCAGCGCCGAGTCGGTGAAGCGCATGTTCTTCAAACCCTTGGTCACCTTGCCGTCTTCGATAAGGAAAAATCCGTCGCGGGTCATGCCCGTCAACATCATAGTCATCGGATTGAGGATGTTGGTATAGTGCAGCTTACGAACCAACAGTCCGTATCTGGTCGAAGCAATCATCTGCTCGACCGACGAATCGCCCGGTGACATGACCACGTTGAGCGGACTAGGGCCGTATGTGTCTGGTTGAGGCATGGCGTGTCCGGTAGATGCCATGCCCGCCAGAGCCCCGGTCTTGCGGTCATGGACGGGTTGCTTGAACACACCCTTCTCGACCATGACCACCTTCTGGCGGGGCGCGCCTTCGAAGTCGAACGGTTGTCCGGGCGTCAACGGGTGCAGGAAGTCATCAGTCAAGGTGATGTTTTCGCCTAAGATCTTTTGCCCAGCCTTGCCGCTGAAGCAACTCCGATTCTCGACAAACGCCAGTCCATTCAGGGCTTCCCAGCCCAGGAACAGCAGGAATTCCGCTACGGCCGTCGGTTCGAAGATGACCGTATATTTGCCTGGCTCGATGGAAACAGGATTCTGACCGTCCAGTGCGACTTTGATGGCCGTGTCGATAACGGTCTGGGCATCCACCTTGGCGGCGCAGGGGTCGGTGTCCTCGGCCCAGCCGGAGGAGGTCTCGCTCATGGCTGAGATTGAGAAGGTGGCGTTGGAGGAGCGGTGAAACGCCCATAGTCCCTTCGAGTTGGCGATGCCGAAGCTGCCGCCGGAGTTGGAGTAGATGCCGGCCGCGGTGAGTCCGCGCTCGCGGCAGGCGGCGATGCCCCGAGCCACGCCGTCAGCCTTAGCTTCCGGTGAAAGCCGGTGGGCGTCTTCGAAGTAGGATTCTTTAGTCTGGTAAGTTTGCGGTGACAGCAGCGGCTGCAGGGTGTCGTCGGGCATGGCGACCTTCCAGGCCATTAAGGCCGTCTCAGCGCAATGCTTAAGGCCCTCGTCGGACATGTTGCCAGTGGAGGCCTTGCCCATCTTGCCGTCTCTAATCACCCGCAGCGAGAGACCCACGCCGCTGTTGGCAACGTTCTGGGTGATGACATTGTCGCCGTATCGTGTGAGGGCGTTGTCGCCGGAGGACACGAGCGCTTCAGCGTCGCATTCTTCCGCGAAGTCGAGCACCTTCAACGCGAGAGCCTTCAGTTCGGATTCGGTGTGCATTACCTTCCTCTGTGAGACAATTCAATGGCAAATTTATTCTTTAACCTAGTAAATTAAGAAAAAATGAATCCAGATACAACCGCTTACAGACTTTCAGACACTCAACAGACGGATTCGTCAATAAGACAATTGATGTCGATGGTGAGAAAAACATAAAAAAGGATTGCCTAAACGAGAGAGTTTTGTTAGACTAAAGAAAACATTTTTCAAAATATCCTCCCATTGAAAATTGGAGATCTCATGCCGAACCGTTCCACTTTTCTCATCCTGCTTATCAGCGGGATTCTAATGTCGAGCGCGCTCTGCGCCGGGTCTGGTTTTTCCAGAGAAAATCCGTCTCCCTCGATTTATGCGCCTATGAACCTGATTGCCGGCGACGCCGACGAATTCGAACTTCAGCCCGCGCCGTCGGTCCCGTTTTACCATCCTCAGCGCTTTGACGCAGGTCCAACCTGCGCTCAGGTCTCCGGTCTGACG
>CAZCEM010000368.1:0-3324 GCA_964497555.1 uncultured bacterium | reverse complement strand
ACGCCGCCTTCCAGGCGGCTGGTTTTGTCGCTGAGCCGTCTGGAAGACGGCGCTGGGCCTCATAAAGAAGGATTTTCGAAAATCCTAATAACGTAAAACACTTTCAATAGACTGGTCACACCAAACCTTAAAAAGATCTGACTAATGCTGCTGCTGTTCCCGCCCCGGCTTTCGCCAGCGGAAGATGATATACATCGGCACCAGGCGGGAATCCGCTAAAAACGGGCAGCTTTGAGCTAACATCTCATCAGCGTGAGGCTCGACCGTTTCTTCCAGTTGGAAGCCGTTCTGCGCCAACATATTCAGCCACGCACTTAGGGTCAGATTAAATCGCGGCGTACGGAACATTGGAAACTGAGCGCGCAGGTCCGGCGGAGTCAAGCTGAAAATCCACTCCTCGACAGCGCCGGGAGGGTCGGCGAAATAGCCCGCTGAAGCCAGCGCGACCTTGTTGCCGTTTTCATCCTTAATCCATTGACGACTGGGCGTGTCAGTGCAGGGATGAGTGATGGAAAACTGGAAGAAGCCGCCCGGCTTCAGCACCCGCCAAATCTCACGAACCGCTGCTTCCTGCTCCGCCATGTCCATCATGCACATCGTGGAGACAACAAAGTCGAAAATCTCATCCGTAAAAGGGATCCGCTCCGCGCTGGCAGCGAGATAACGTATGCCGTCCCGCGAATCATGCTCAGTCTCCTCCGCGCTGCGGATGAAATTTAAGGCGAGGTCAAAAGCTGTCAACTCAGCCCCCCGCTGCGCAAAACGACGGGTATTGGCGCCTTCGCCGCAGCCGACGTCCAAGCCCCGCAAGCCTGCGACATCGGGAAGCATTGCCAAGAAGGTGGGCGTGTTGAGAAAATCGCGGGTCACATCGTAACCCAGCCGCGAAAGTCTCGTCCAGCCGGGAGCATTCTGCTCCCAGTATTGTCGAACTTCGGAATTGTTCATGGGTATGAGGGTGTTGGGCGCCGCGACAGAGGATGGCAATCTCAATCGTTCGTCATGTACATGCGGTTTTCACTTCCGCGCGATATCGTCCAGAATCGTCTTGAGTTCCAAGGGGATTCGTATGGGCCGGCCCGCGTGGTTCATGAAACACAACCGGGTTGAACCATCGCACAGAATGGCTTCTTCGCCTGCACGGCGTATCTCATACACGAAGTTTATCCGACTCGGCCCCCATTCGCTGTAAAAGACCGACGCTTCCAGCTCATCGTTGTAAAACGCCGGTCGGCGGTATTGCCGCCGGGCTTCGGTGACAACCAGGGCGATATCCGATTCCTCCAGCGCCTTGTAAGGCTTCCAGAGGCGCCGAAGCCACTCCGACCGCGCCAGCTCAAAGTAGTGAAGATAATGAACGTGAAAGCAGTAGCCCCTGCGGTCAACTTCGCCGTACCGCACCCGAACCTTCGCCGGCGAGTCAATGCGAATCCCAGCTTTGCGCCCAACTTTCCACATTAAGCCTCCTTCCACTGCCCCATCCGCAAGTACTTTTCAATGCGCTGTTGAATGCGCTTTTCGGACGTCAACTTCTGGAGCTTGGCGATCTCATCGAAAGCCAGCCGCGCGAGGCTCTGTGCCACGGCGTCCGGGTCGTTCTGCGCGCCGCCCAGCGGTTCGGGGATTATTCCGTCAATGAGTCCGGCTTGCTGGAGGTCGCGGGCGGTGAGTTTCAAGGCTTCGGCGGCTTTCTGGGCTTGCGCGGCTTCGCGGTACAGGATTGACGCGCAGCCTTCCGGTGAAATCACCGAATAAATCGCATGTTCGAGCATGAACACACGATCGGCGACACCGAGCGCCAACGCACCGCCGGACCCGCCTTCGCCGATGATGACCGCCACCAGAGGCACTTCCAGTTGAGCCATCTCGTATAGGTTTTCAGCAATGGCGGCGGCTTGCCCCCGCTCCTCTGCGCCCAGTCCGGGGTAAGCCCCCGGAGTGTCGATAAGCGTAAGAACCGGCAGGTCGAATTTCTCCGCCAGCCGCATGATGCGGCGGGCTTTGCGGTAGCCTTCTGGGTGGGGCATGGCGAAGTTGCGCTCCAGGTTCTCCTTAGTGCCGCGACCTTTCTGCTGGGCGATGATGGCGACGCGCATCCGGTAGTTATCTGCACTGCCGCCATCTTTACGGTTGTTCTTTTTTCGCAGCACGCCCAGGCCGGCTATGACAGCTTTATCCTCGCGGAAGTTCCGGTCGCCGTGCAGTTCTATGAACGAGTCGGTGATGCGCGAGATGTAATCCATTGCGTAGGGTCTCTGGGGGTGACGCGCCAGTTGCACCTGCTGCCAGCGGGTGAGCGAGGAGTAGATGTCCTTGCGCAGTTTCTCCGCCTTGCACCGCAGCTTCTTAATATCACCGTCCAGACCGGCGTCGCCGCGTTGAGCCTGTTCTTCCAGCTCGTCTATTTTAACTTCCAGCTCCCGAAGTGGTTTCTCGAAGTCGAGGGTGAATTGCTTCATTAGGCAGCCTGTTGGATGTTGGTAACGCTCTTGCCTCGAGCGGCACTCCCTTCATCTTGGAGGATGGACTTTCACAGCCTGTCTGATAATTCAAATCGGACGCGCCACGAACCTCGCGGCATCATTCCAGCGAAAGCTGGAATCCAGTAAGTTTCGTAAATTCAAGATGTTCTCTGGATTCCTGCTTTCGCAGGAATGATGCATTTGGGAGCATTTTACCCTCAATTTACAATTATCGGACAGACTCATTCAGTCCGCGCTTGTCGGGCGAGACGCCCAACCTCCGCGGCACGTTTCGCTTTCAACGCCCCAAGACAAGCGAAGAAATTCTGCGCAGCGACTTCCACAGCCCCCGCGGCGTCAAGTATTCAACTGACAACAACGGAAGCTGCTCGGACTGGTCGATAAGGTCGGCTGAGATTATCTTAAAATTGACCCTCCGACCGGCGCTGAAGACGCTGACTAGATCCAAGATACGCCGGTAGTCCATCTTTTCGGAGGCGAAAATGACCTCCTCAACCTCCTCCTGCCTCACCAGCCGTTCCAGATCCGCTTCCGCCCCGAGCACAGGAAGATTGTCAATGATGCTGCCCACCAGGCTCTCGTCGGGATCTATGAAGCCAAGCGGTTGATAGGGGAGACTGGAATCCTCCCCCATCTTCAGCCGCACCTTGCGGGCGAGTTCCCCTGCCCCGATGATGAGCGCTCGCCGACGCAGAAAACTCTGCACCGGCTGGCTGCGATGCAGCCATTGATGGAAACGGCGCCAGGCGGTGATGTAAATTATCCCGAACACGGCCGCAAACAGCGTCGCAAACCGCGAATAGGCGAACTGTCGGAAAAAGAACGTGAAGCTGCTGTTTAT
>CAZCEM010000367.1:0-3335 GCA_964497555.1 uncultured bacterium | reverse complement strand
GAAATGACAAGCGAACAGAACGTTTTAGGAGCGTAAATGGCGCGCATTTCGGGTGTTGACCTCCCTCGCAGTAAGCGTATGGAGATCGCGTTGACCTATATTTACGGGATCGGAAGGCCGACGGCTCAGGCCATCCTGTCCAAGGCAGATATACCTTTTGGATTGAAGTCGGATGACCTCACGGATGAGCAGGTCAAGCGCATCCGCGACATCATCAACGAAGAGTACAAGGTTGAGGGACCGTTGCGCACGGAGGTGCAGATGAACATCAAGCGATTGATTGACATTGGCACCTACCGGGGAATGCGCCATAAGCGGGGACTGCCCTGCCGTGGTCAGAATACCCGGAACAACGCCCGCACGCGCCGAGGCAAACGGCGCTCATCCCCTTCAAAGAAGAAGTAACCAGGGGAGCACGCGCCCGCTCATAAAGCGGCTAGTCGGGTGTTAATTGACTCAGGCGGTCGGATTCGCCGGGTCGGAGATGAAAAGAACACAATAGACGGAAGGTAAAAGTGGCAAAAGGGGATCGTAAGAGAGTCAAGAAGAAGGAGAAGGTGGATGCTGTCGGCATGGCGCATATCAAGGCTTCCTTCAACAATACTCTGATTACACTTACAGATAATTTTGGAAACGTGATCAGTTGGGCTTCCGCCGGTCGCGCGGGCTTTAAGGGCTCGCGCAAGAGCACGCCCTTTGCGGCTCAGCAGGCCGCCAGCCTGGCTGCTAAGTCCGCCATGGAACTGGGATTGGAAAAAGTTGCCGTAGAAGTCAAGGGTCCGGGTTCGGGCCGCGAATCAGCTATCCGATCTTTAGAAGGAGCGGGATTGACCATACTGGCAATACATGATGTGACGCCTCTGCCGCACAATGGCTGCCGACCCAAGAAGAGACGCCGCATCTAAGGCGGCTACTGGGACGAGGTCTAAATTTTACGTTGACCGCTTCCCCCATGTTTTTGAAAACTGTTACTCTCACAGGAGAATAGATGTCCCGTTATACCGGGCCGGTTTGCAAGTTGTGCCGGCGAGAAGGCGCAAAGCTGTTTTTAAAAGGCGAGCGCTGTTATTCCAACCGGTGCTCGCTGGACCGGCGGAATTTCCCGCCGGGGCAGCATGGACAGAATCGGAAGTTCAAGCAGTCCAACTACGGCATTCAACTTCGTGAGAAGCAGAAGATACGCCGCATTTACGGATTGGGTGAGTCGCAGTTCCGCAAGACCTACGAACGCGCGGTGCGCGAACGGGGCGTGACTGGCGAAAGGCTGTTGGTGTTGTTGGAGAGCCGGTTGGATTCCATTGTGTATCGTCTGGGCATGGCGCCGTCGCTGCAATCGGCCCGCCAGTTGGTCAATCACGGTCATTTCTTGGTGAATGGGAAAAAGGTTGATATCGCCTCCTATCTGCTGAAACCTGGCGATAAGGTACAGGCCGGCGAAAAGGCTCACAAGTTAACGATAATCCATGATGCCATGCAGCGGGTTCGAGAGAATCGGATGGTTCCGTATCTCGCGCTCGACAAGGCTCGAATGGAAGGCGCATACCTTTCCATACCCAAGCGTGAGGAAATCCCTGTAACCGTCAACGAACAACTGGTTGTAGAATTGTACTCCCGATAGAGCGCCGGAATTTTAATGGAGGGCCAGCCGGTATGAACGGAATCAGTTTCCAGATGCCGGAATCCATCGAGGTCGATTACACCACCTACTGCACAACCTATGGCAAGTTTGTCGTCCAGCCGCTGGAACGCGGCTATGGCGCGACCATCGGAAACGCTATGCGTCGTGTGCTGCTGTCTTCCCTGCCGGGCGCGGCGATAACTTCAATCCACATCGAGGGGGTGCAGCACGAATTCAGCGTGGTGCCGGGCGTTAAGGAAGATGTCACCGAATTGGTGCTGGCGCTGAAGGAAGTCCGGCTGAAACTGCCCGATCGTCAGCCTGATAAGGTGCAGCTTGAAGTCAAAGGCCCCGGGGTCCTAACCGCCGCTGATCTGCAGAAAAACACCACTGACTTTGAAGTCTTGAATCCAGACCTGGTTATCGCTCACCTCAACGAAGACGCTGATTTTACACTGGATTTGACCATAGGTCGCGGGCGAGGCTACGTGCCGTCGGAAGAGAACCGACAGAACGGTACGCCGTTGGGCACAATCCCCATTGACGCGATATACACTCCTATCGTCAAGGTGCGTTACATGGTGGAAAACACCCGCGTGGGTCAGAAGACCGACTACGAAAAGCTGATACTCGAAGTTTGGACGGATGGCTCGATAACACCGGACGACGCCATGACCTTTTCAGGCAAGATAATCCGCGATCACATCCAATTGTTCATCAACTTTGAGATAGGACCCACCGAGGAAGCCAGCGAGATTGAGACGGATGAAGAAATCCTGAGAATCCGGCGTCTTCTGCGCAAGCCCGTCGATGAGCTGGAGCTGACCGTGAGGGCGGCCAATTGCTTGAAGGAAGCGCGGATTCGCACCATCGCCGATCTGGTTCGACACGAAGAGATCGACATGCTGAAGTTCAAGAACTTCGGACGGAAATCGCTGAATGAACTGACGGAAATCCTGGCACAACACAGCTTGGGTTTTGGATTCGACATAGAGAAGTACTTGGGGCCGAACGCCCTGCGGAAACCCATGGAAGACTGACTTCCCCAACCCTCCTGTAACACCGCCTTCCAGGCGGCTGGTCGCCGAGCCGTCTGGAAGACGGCGCTGCGCCTCCTACGGGTTTACACGCTAAGCCCGTGCTGTAAGATTCGAAAATTCCTGAGTTGGTAAAATGCGGCATTTAAATACAAAACCTCATCTCAACCGGACCTGGGCGCATCGGAAGGCGCTGTTCGGCAACCTTTCCGCGGCGTTGTTCGTCAATCGTCGCATCGTAACGACCTTGTCGAAGGCGAAGTATGCCCGCAGCGTCGTCGAGCGAATGATAACCTTCGCGCGCAAAGGCGATGTGGCGGCTCGGCGGCATGTACTACGGTATGTGGGGCAAAAGGATGCGGTCAAGATATTGTTCGACGAGCTGGGCCCCCACTTCAAGAACCGCAACGGCGGTTATACGCGCATCATTAAGCTGGGCACCCGCGCCGGCGACGCGGCGCCGATGGCTTTGCTGGAACTGGTCGGATTCGACGACATCGAGGCGGTGGGCGTCAAGCGCTCGGGCAAGTCCCGGCTGAAGGAAGCTCAGAAGGAAGCGGTCAAGGCAAAGGTCGAGGAAGCTCAGCAGGCTGAGGAAGCGCCACTTGAGGAGCCGGAAGCTGCACTTGAAGAACCTACGGTTGAACCGGAAGTGAAAGAGGAAAAGGAAGACGAGAAAA
>CAZCEM010000366.1:1879-3347 GCA_964497555.1 uncultured bacterium | reverse complement strand
AATATAAATGTTTTCAAGGAATCTTGCAAGTTCTTGAGACGGAAGCTTTGCAGCAAAGTATGAAAACAGATGATTCGCTGTAGGATGAGGATACCCTGCGGTGCATCCCCCCGCCTTTAAGGACGGACTTTTAGAGTCTGTCCGATAATTCCGAATTTAGGGTGGAATGTTCCGAGTGTTGTCCTTCCTGCGAAAGCGGGAATCCAGCCCGAATTCCTTCTGGATTCCAGCTTTCGCTGGAATGATGCGGTTTCATCGCCTTCCGCATTCTTCCTTCTACATTTTGCATTTTGCATTCTGCATTTCCGTCACATTTCCATCAGGCCTTATCTCCTTATCCCACCCCCACTTCCGCCGATCGTGTGACGATGTGCTGCAAAAACACCACGCCCCGCCATCGCTGACGGGGCGTAGTTGTCTTTCGGGGTGACGGCTGAGGTTAGTGGATAATCTTCGCCTTCACGTCGGAGTAATCGAGGATGATGAAGTCCTCGTTGTCGAGGTTGATTTCCGTCCCGCCGTATTTGGCGTAGATGACGGTGTCGCCCACCTGGATGTGCTTGAGCATTTCTTCATCGGTGCCCACCGCCACCACTTCGCCGGTCTGCGGCTTTTCCTTCGCGGTGTCGGGGATGATGATGCTGCCGTATTTCTTTTCCTCGGCTGCGGACGGCTTGATGACCACACGCTCGCCTAAAGGTTGAAGTTTCATGGCAATCCCTCACTTATGTTTAACGCTGAAATCGGTTTAAGTACGGTTTGTTTGCACGCTAAAGCGTGAACTCTGAACTCCGCGCGCTAATACGTGAATTCGTTAAACAAACCGTCAATGCAATCCTAACAACCGGTCGATGGCTGTTTTGTCGAAGCCTACCACGGGACGGTTGTCGATAAGTATCACCGGCACGCCGGTCTGACCGGTTCTGCGAACCAGGTCCCGCCCCGCCGCCTCGTCCTTGGATACGTCGATGTCCTTGAAGCGCACCCGCTTCTCGCGCAGATACTGCTTCACCCGGCTGCACCAGGAGCAGGTCGGAGTCGTGAACACTATTACCTTATGGTCCATCTCAGTCGAAGAGGAAACCATTATTAACGTCTCTTTGTGGATTTAAGTGCAGGTAATCCCGCGGAGGGAGGCGAAATATGAGGCCTCCATAGAAGGTTGAAATGCTGATGGTTCCTCAGCTTCTTCAGCGGATACGGTCAAATACACCAGCGAGACGCTTGTCCTACGCGCCAACGGTGACGCGGTTTAGTACATGTCGCCCATGCCGCCGCCCGGCATTGGAGGACGCATCGGCTCAGCTTCTTTCTTCTCGAAGATGACCGCGTCGGTCATGAGCAGCAAGCCCGCCACGGAAGCGGCATTTTCCAGCGTGCTGCGAGCAACCTTGGTCGGATCGATGACGCCGGCTTTGGAAAGGTCCTCGAACACTTCCGTATGCGCGTTGAAGCCGTAGCCAAAGAC
>CAZCEM010000366.1:0-1869 GCA_964497555.1 uncultured bacterium | reverse complement strand
CATCGGAGCTCCGAACGCGCTCGACCACGACCGCACCGTCATGTCCGGCGTTTTCGGCGATTTGGCGGATGGGTTCTTCGATGGCGCGTCGGACGATTTTGGCGCCCAGCGCCATGTCGCCGGTCAAGTCGAGCTGGTCCACAGCCTTCTGCGCGCGCAGAAGCGCGACGCCGCCGCCGGGGATGATGCCTTCCTCAACTGCCGCGCGGGTGGCGTGGAGGGCGTCTTCGACGCGAGCCTTGGTCTCCTTCATCTCCACTTCGGTAGCCGCGCCGATGTTCAGCACCGCGACGCCGCCGGACAGCTTGGCGAGGCGCTCTTGCAACTTCTCGCGGTCGTAATCGGAGGTAGAAGCGTCGATTTGGCGACGAATGGTCTCGCAGCGGCCCTTGATGTCAGCCGTCTTGCCGCCGCCTTCGACGATGGTGGTGTTGTCCTTGTCGATGGTGATGCGCTTGGCTTTGCCGAGGTCGCTGACGACTGCGTTCTCAAGCTTTAAGCCAATCTCTTCGCTGATGACCCGACCGCCGGTCAGGACGGCGATGTCCTCCAACATGGCTTTGCGGCGGTCGCCGAAGCCCGGCGCCTTGACAGCCGCGACCTTGATGGTGCCGCGCAGTTTGTTGACGACCAGTGTGGCGAGGGCTTCGCCTTCGACGTCCTCGGCGATGAGCAGCAGGGCGCGACCCATCTGGGCGGTTTTCTCAAGCACCGGCAGCAGGTCTTTCATCACGGATATCTTTTTATCATGGATGAGAATGAGGGGGTCGTCGAGTTCGGCTTCCATGTTGTCGGGACTGGTGATGAAGTAAGGGGACAGATAACCGCGGTCGAACTGCATGCCTTCAACCAGTTCGACGGTGGTCTCGGTGCCCTTGGCTTCCTCGACAGTGATGACGCCGTCCTTGCCGACCTTCTCCATGGCTTCCGCGATCAACTGGCCAATTTTATCGTCGTTGTTGGCGCTGATGGCGCCGACCTTGGCGATGTCGTCCCAGTTTGCGCCGATGGGCTTGGACTGCTCCTTGAGGTCCGCTACGACCGCCTTGACGGCGGTCTCAATGCCGCGCTTCAGATCCAGCGGATTAGCGCCAGCGACGACATTGCGCAGACCTTCAGCAAAGATGCTCTGTGCCAGCACGGTGGCGGTGGTGGTGCCGTCGCCCGCGACGTCGGAGGTCTTGGAGGCGACTTCGCGCACCATCTGGGCGCCCATGTTCTCGACAGGATCGTCCAGCTCGATTTCCTTAGCGACAGTCACGCCGTCTTTGGTGGAAGTCGGAGCGCCGAACTTCTTGTCGATCAGTACATTCCGACCTTTGGGCCCGAGCGTGGCTTTGACGGTATCGGTCAGCAGATCGACGCCTTTCTTCAAAGCCTGACGGGCTTCGAGGTCGAATTTGATTTCTTTTGAGGCCATGAGTGTTACTCCTAATTATGGTTAAGGATACGTTCCTTTTGTTGGTATTTAAAAGTCCTGTGTTAGCACTCTTATCCAGTGGGTGCTAAAATCTGGATAAAATATAAACTGATTGGAGTCGGTTGTCAAGCATTTTCCCCTCGATAGGAGATATTTTTTCGTTTAAGGTCGGTATTGTAAATGCGGCCTTTTACTTTTTCAACGATTTTACGAAGATGGAGTTCCAGAAGTTTGAGCCATTAAGCCTGGGGAGAAAAATTTCCATAGAAACTTCATCCCAAGACTATCATCGGTACTTTATTAAGTAGTTTTTACGCGGTAGTTGTGGACTTGTAGGCTGTCATTTCCCAGGAAATAGCGCCTGCGACGCGTAGGTCGGGCCTCCGAGCCCGAGCACCAATCTGCCGCAGCCTAGCCTGACCGCCAGTGTGCCGCAGGGTGTCCGCACC
>CAZCEM010000365.1:0-3352 GCA_964497555.1 uncultured bacterium | reverse complement strand
TCCTCGTAGATCTCAAGATAGCGGGTGCAGCGCACCATATCGACCAGGTTGCCGCCCCAAGTGGAATTAATTCTACCGCGGGTGTTGAAGACGTGGTGCTCGATTTCATCTATCTTGCCAGTGGCGAGGACGCCGCAGACCTGGGCTTTCTTGCCGAAACAGAGAATGTCAGGCTTCAGCCCGTGATGCTGATGAGCCCACATCGTGCCGGTGATGCCCATGCCGGTCTGCACCTCATCGACGATGAACATGATGTCGTTCTCGTGGCAAAGATTCTGGAGTTCGACTAAGAATTCCGAGTGGAAGTGGTTGTCGCCGCCTTCCCCTTGGATTGGCTCAATCAGCAGCGCAGCGATGGAGTTGCCGCAGGTCAGGACGAAGTTCTTTGCTTGCTCCAGCGCCAGTTTTTCGCGGCGGAGGGTGTCTTCGTGGTTGGCGCCTTCGTCGGGGAACTTGATGAAGGGATTGTCGATGCGAGGCCAGTCGAACTTAGGATAGGCGTCGGTCTTAGCGGGGTCGGTGTTGGTGACGGACATAGTATAGCCGGTGCGGCCGTGGAACGCGCCCTTGAGGTGCATGGTCTTCAGCTCGCGGCTGCGGGTGTCGCCCTGCATCCGGTTCTTCTGCGTTCTCCAGTCGAAGGCGGCCTTCATGGCGTTTTCCACCGCCAACGCTCCTCCGGCGATGCAGAACATGTATTTCATCTCCGCCGGTGCGGCTTTCTCGAAGAAGGTCTTGACAAATTCCGCTTTCAGTTCGGTGTAGAGGTCGGAGTTGGTGACGTTGTTGACAGCCGCAGCAGTCAGCTTGGCGAGGGTGTTAGGCTCGAGGAGACCCGGGTGGTTGAAGCCCAGCGGGCTGGACGCGAAGCAGGTGTAGAAATCCAGAATGCGGCGCGAGGGATTCAGTTTGTCAACCATGTATGAGCCCTGGCTCTTTTCCAGATCCAGGACGAAGTCGTAACGGTCGCCCTTGATGAGGTGCTCCTCAATGGTGGCGATGACGTTTTCGGGTTTAACGCGGGCTTTGTAGCTCATGACAGCTCTCCTTAAGGATTTAGAAACGTAACAAGCAGCTGCAACGATGACGTCGCCTGACGGCGAGCTTCAGGCGAGATGGTCGATGCGGCTGTATCTCGCTGACGGTCCAGCCAGGGAGCGGCAGTTTACGAAGCTGTTTGGTCATTTATGGTTTCGAAAGGGTTTGTGTTTCTGATCGGGGATTCCCAAAAAATTAAACGGATTAAACAGATGGAAAACGGATGTCATATCAAGTTGCATTCAGTGACTCAATTTTAGAGTTCAAGCCTCAGCTTGTATTAAGGGGTGCATATAATTCTGAACATATTGCTTAACGGCACGGGCGCGTCATGCCAGCGAAAGCTGGCATCCATTAGCTACATTATGGATTCCAGCTTTCGCTGGAATGATGCGTCTTCGACGCATTTTTCCAATGTTCAAAAGAAAATGCACCCCTTAATAATATAGGAAAAAATCCATTTATTGTCAGGTCTTCCGCTGTTTTCAACAGACTCAATCGCTAAATGCTGCCGCTTGCCGCATCGGACAACGCTGCCGGTCATTCATGACGGTAGATCATAATCCCAATATCCTGCGCGCCGTCACGCTGGTAAATGGTCTCTGCTCCCTTCGATCCGAAACCGGTGACAGCGGCGGTGTTGTCATCGATGCGGGTGAGGCCCCAGGCTGCAAATTGACAGTTGTTGCCGGCGTAACGCTGGGTTACCTTGCCGTTCTCATCGACTTCGATGAGAACGTAGGTGTCCCAGAAGCGCATATCAGCATTGGACAAGCGCATCTTGGCCTCCTTGCGCGGCGTCCAGCCGACGACCAGAAAGCCTTTGTTCACCCAGGGGATAAAGTCAGTGGCGATTTCGTAGCCCGGGGATGTCACACCTTTCGACCAAAGTATCTCCCCCGCGGGGCTGAGAAGATACAAAGCGCCTTCCACGCCGTCCAGCTCGCATTTGCGTTCGCACAGCAACGCGAAGCTGCCATCAGGCAGTTCATTGGCGCGGGAAGGGCTGATGGAAGCCACCGCGATAGACACCCCCGACCACAGCAGATTGCCTTCCGCATCCAAGCGGGTCAGCTTCAGCGTGTCGCTGACGGTCTTCGAACCTTCGGGTTTGTCGCGCATCCCCAACAGCAGGCAGCCGCCGTCTTGGGTTGGCGCCAGATTGCGCAGCCGTCCGACATATTCACCTGCGAAAAGGTGCATCCATAGAGTGTCGAGGTCGTCGGTGAAGCGGGTGACGTAGCAGGTCTGCCGGGTCGAATCCTCGTCAATCCAGTCGTAGGTTCCGTCCAGCAGGAAACCGCTGTTGCGGGCTGACTGCAGCGCGCCAGTGCCGCCGTCGAAGCCGAGAGGATAGGCGCGCTCGGCGAGGACGCCGCCATTCGCGTCCAGTTTGTACAATGCCAGTTCTTTGGAATGAACCGAGTTGTCAGCGGGATAGGGCCGGGTGCGGGCATTGACGATGGCGCCTTCGGGACTGACGACAATTTCCCCCAGCGTGCCGGGGACGTCAGTCAGCGCCAGTTTCTCGCCGCTAAGGCTGGTTTTCATCACCATCCCGCTGCCGCGTTTATGGTCGCCCTGAGGGTGGTGGAATCCGCAGGTCATCAGGGTTGAATCGGGCAGATAGACCGACTGAGTAGCGATTTCGACCTGGTTCGGTTCGCCGTAGTAGAAGACTCTTAGTTCTCCGGTCGATTCGGAGCGTGGAGCCTTGTACCCATAGAAGAACCATGTAAATGTGAACGCCAGCGCTCCGCCCAGGACGATCGCCATCGCACTGAGAATGATGCTGAGGATGCTGCGGCTTTTAACGGTTCTCTTGACTGTGGAAGAATCCTGCGGCAGGCGCTGAAGCGATATAATCGAAAGAATCAGCGATGCCAGCCCCAGCGCTGCTGCCAGCAGTGGAACAATGAAGAAGACAACCATCATGGATATACCGCTGAGGTCAGAGGCGATAAAGGGGAACAGAGCCGCGAACAGCGCTACGATGCTGACCAGCAGACCAGCGCGGGAGGTTTGGCTCGAAGAGGCGGACATGACTGAATCCTTTGGTTTGATTCGGATATCTTCGTAAATTTAATCAGTTATGTCCTCTTTTCCTAATTTTCTATAAGATGCAGAGTTCCGTTTGTATTTTTCGGAGTCCGCGTCAAACTTGCCTCCACACCGATTAGATTGTATAATTAAGGTCTGTTGAAAAATTCCCGAATTTTCCCTATTTGCTGTTGTTTTTTGGTTTGAACTCCTCCTGGTTGTCATTCCCGCGAAAGCGGGAATCCAGAATTAATTTTTAAGCGCTTGATATTTC
>CAZCEM010000364.1:0-3384 GCA_964497555.1 uncultured bacterium | reverse complement strand
CCCGACCTACGCGTCGCAGGCGCTATTTTCTGGGAAATGACAGCAGAGAGGTTCGCAATGACAGCGGAGGGGCAGTTTTGAGCGCATCGTTTAATCAAAAAAGAGTTTTTCAGCAAACCCTAAGCAACATGTAACAAGTATAAAGTTGCAGTTGTTATCTACTTTGAACTTGGCACTTGCACGGACTACTGTTTACTGCTTATTTGTCCCATCCTCATCACCCCTTCCGCATAGAATTCCGGATCAACCTCGACCAGCAGATACCTTCTTCCTGTCAGAACGCAGGCTTCGCCGGTGGACATTGAGCCCGCATAAGGGTCGAACACCAGCTCGGCTGGAAGCGTGGCATATTCGATGATCCGCCGCAGGATTTCCACAGGCTTGGAGTTGCTGTGGTTGAAGCGGTAGTTATCGACCTTGTCGATAAGTTTCACCACCCCGGCTTTATCGGTTGGATGGTAGAAGACGTTCTTCTGCCGCTTGCCGAAGAAGGGACGACGCTTCGGGGCTTTGAAGGCGTAAATAACAAACTCATGCTGCGGCGCCCAATCGCCCGTGAGGTCGCCGGAGCCATGGTTGCTCTTGACCCACACCAGGCAGTTCTTATAGATGAGGTAATTTTTACTGCGAGCTGCGCGAGCGCGCTTGGTCTGGGCGTTAATCTCCGTGACGATGCCAGGGAAGGTGAGGTGGTCGCACCAGCAATAGAAGTGCCGCCCCGGCTTCAGGACCCGTGCTGATTGTTCAAGGAAGAACGGCAGGTCGAAGTCGGATTCCTTAATTTGCTTGATCTTCCGGTGCGCGACGGGGCGGTTCGACTGGTAATCCTTGTAGGGCGGATCGGTCAGGATCAGGTCGATGCTGTCGTCGGGCAGCTCGGCGAAGACCTCGCGGTTGTCGCAGCAACGAACAGTCATTTACGAATTATGAATTAGGAACTACGAATAAGAACGCACCAGCGGTGCGTCTTTGCGAGCGAAGCGAACCAAACTGAGTGGGATCGCTTCACCTGCCAGCGGCAAGCTCGCAATGACGAGGATCACTTCTCCCTCAACGTCCACACCCCGTCCCAATCCTCCGGCGGGGGTTCTTTAATATATGCTTCGCATCGCGCTAAAAACACCTTCGAGGGGCTGTCGGTAGGATCCGCTGCCAATGCCTGCCGGAACTGCTCCATCGCAGCTATAAACTCCCGCCCCCGATACAGCGCCAAGCCTTTGCCATATTGTTCCACAGCTTTCAGCTTGTCCGACGTTAATTCCTCCGTCGATTCGGCCAGCAGCTCATAGACCTCCACACCTTCCAGCTTGCCCTTCACCAGAATCGTGTCCAACGGTCGGCACACGAACTTCTCCCACACATCGTCGTAAGTTTGCGCGCCGATCATGATGGTGGTGCCATACGCCTTGTTCGCGCCTTCGAACCGGCTCGCCAGATTGACAGTATCGCCCATGACCGTGTAGTCGAACACCTCGTCCGAGCCCATGTTCCCGAAGGCCATATCCCCCGTGTTAACCCCCACCCGGCTGTGCAGCTCGTCCCTCCCTTCGGACCGCCACTTGGCCCGCAGCCCGCTGAGCTTTTTCTGCATCCTCAGCGCCGCCCGGCAGCACTTCTCGGCGTGATCCTCATACCACACCGGCATCCCGAACTCGGCCATGATGAGGTCGCCTTCATACTTGTCAATGATGCCGTCATTTTCCAGAATCACCCGCGTCAGGGCGGTCAGGTATTCGTTCAGCAACACGATGAGCTCCTCCGGCGACAGCTTCTCCGACACCGTCGTGAATCCCGCCACGTCGCTGAACAACACGCTCATCCGCCGCCGCTCGCCGCCCAGTTGCAACATGTCGGGATTCCGGATCAACGCATCGACGTACTTCTCCGGTAGATAATGCGAGAACATGCTGCGGATCATGAACTTCTCACGCTGAGCCAGGATAATCCGGTACATCAGATTGACTGGGTAACCCAGCCCCACCGCCAAGATAAGAGGCATCTCCTGCAGGCACAATCCCTGCTGCGCGAACAACAAACCCCCCGCTGCCAGTATCCCCCCGATTAGCAGCCCCGCGCCGATCAGGCTCAGCCAGTGCTTCAGGAAGCGCACCATCAAGCACAGCAGCAGGCTGAACAGCAGCGTCCCCAACAACGTTCGCCAGAAGCCCACCGAACGGAGGAAGGCTCCCTCGTGTATCATCTGGATGGCATGAGCGTGGACTTCGACGCCGGGGGTTTTACGGGTGTTGCGGGCGCTGTAGAAAGGCGTGAATTTGTTGTCCTGCAGGTCTTCCGCCGAAGCGCCCACCAGCACGACCTTGTCCTTGAAGGGGCTTTCCGCCAGCAAGTCCAAGGCCCCGGCTTCCTTTAATGCCTCGATTTCTTCGTCGCTCAGCCCTGCTAAGACATCCTCGAAGTCGTATTCGCCGGAGATTACGTCGATGAAGGAGTAGGATGGGAAGGATCCGGCCGGACCGTAGTAGTTCAACAACGTCGCGTTATATTCACAGCGGGGGATGGAGATACCGTCGAAGGGGAAGTCGCCGGAGGGGGGCGGCAGTTGGGAATCCCAGTCGCGGTGGCTGTCCACTGTTAAGGCCCGCATCCCCAGCGAGGGTATAGTCGAGTCGCCCAACATCAGAAACAGCGGATAGCGGCGCATGACGCCATCGGGATCGAACAGGTCGTTGACCAGTCCGAACCGCGCGTCGGGCGGAGATACCGACGGCGTCGGGCGGATCAGATCGACGAGGGGCCTCTTGATGCGTGGATGATATTGGTAGTCGAGCTTGCCGGACAGGATCACGTTGCCGGCGTTTTCAATGGCTTCACGGAAGAGGGAGTCGGATTCCGGGCGGGGGCTGACACTGGAGAAGTCGATATCGAAGACGATCTGTCGCGCGCCAAGCTGGTTTAACTTGCGGATGAGCGCTGCGTAGTGCCGCCGGTCGAAGGGGAAGGACAGGCTATCGGCGGTCCGCTGGTCGAGCGCCACCAGCGCGAGGTCGGAGCTGCCGGGCGTGCGGGGACCACGAAGTTGGAAGTTCAAGTCATAGACCTTGTACTCCAGCGTCTGCATAAGTCCCGTTAAGGACAGAACATACGCCAGCAGCGCGACGGTCGGGACGATTACCAGCCCCGCCATTAAGCCGCCGTATTTGGAGGTGGATTTCTTTAAAGCCACTTACAAAAAAGATCAAGACGGAGCTTACCTTTACCCTTGCTCCCGTGCCTTTGGTGTTGTTACTGGGGGCAGAATCCTCGGGTCAGAGGTTGTCATTTCCCGCGGACGGGACTTTCCCGCTTTCGCGGGAATTGTCATGGTGGCTTCCCCCACCACGGAACATGAAAATAGGTCGCGTAGGACAAGCGTCTCGCTTGTCA
>CAZCEM010000363.1:0-3397 GCA_964497555.1 uncultured bacterium | reverse complement strand
ACATGGTGGTGGACGACGCGATAATTGTTGTGGAGAACTGCTACCGGCTGCGTCACGAAGGCTGCTCGTGTTACGATGCCGCTATCCAAGGCACTAAGGAGGTTTTCTGGCCGGTGGTCTCTGCCACCGCCACCACCATCGCCGCGTTTCTGCCCCTGATGCTGATGACCGGCATCATGGGCAAGTTCATGCGCATCATCCCCATCGTCGTATCTTTGACGCTGGCGGCCTCGCTGGTGGAGGTTTTTCTCATCGCGCCGTCCCATTTCGCTGAATGGGGCGCCGAGCACACCGGCGTCACTCGGGCTTGGTTCATCAAGTTACGTAAAACCTACACCCGCTTCCTCATAAAGATTATCCGCAGACGCTATCTCATAGGCCCAGCGCTGCTGGTGGCTTTAATCGCGCTGGGTATCGGCATCCCGCTGCTGGTGGGCGTCGAGCTTTACAGCGGCGATGAATTCTCGCAGTTCACGGTTCGCGTAACCATGCCTCCGGGAACAACCCTCAACGAGACCGACCGAGTCATCCGCAAGATGGAAGACGCCTGCCAGGATCTTCCCCGCAGCGAGGTTCACGCCCTAATTGCCAACAGCGGATTCCTGCAGACCGATGCGGACTGGATCTTCGCCGACCACGTGGGTCAGCTCACCGTCGATCTGGTTGAGCCAGAATTCCGGCAACGCCGCATGGACGCGATAATGACGGACGTGAGAAAGCGTATCGCGGGCATCGAGGGACCGGTGTCGGTAACCGTCGATAAGATCTCCGGCGGCCCCCCGGTGGGGAAGGCGGTTGAAATCAAAATCAAGGGCAACCAGCTCGACATCCTTCGGCAGGTTGCTGAAGAGATTAAGGCTGAGTTGGCCAAGATTCCCGGCGTCCATGACATTGCCGATGACAACCTCATCGGGAAGCGGGAGGTTCAACTTGTCATAGATGAAAGCCGCGCCTCCATCAGCGGATTAAACGTGGCGATGATCGCTCAGGAAGTCCGAGCGTCGATTGAGGGTATTCAGGCGTCAATCTACCGCGAGGGCGATGAGGAGATAGATGTTCGGGTGAAGCTGTTGGGGGGCGAAGACCTCGGTGTGGAGGATTTGCGCGCCTTGAGTATAATGTCGCCCACTGGCGCTCAAGTTCGATTAGGAGATTTATGCAGCCTTGAAGAGAGACCATCATTATACCGAATCAAGCGATTTGAGGGCGAGAGGGCGATAACCGTCTCGGCGGATATTGACAAGAAGGTTACCTCCGCTGTCAAGGTCAACAAAGAAATTCTGCGGCGTTACCAAGAGATCAGCCTGCGTTATCCGGGCTACCGGCTCGACATGCGCGGCGAATTCAGGGAGTTTCAGGAAGCCTTCGCAGACCTAGGCCGGCTCTTTGTGATCGGCATGATCCTCATCTTTGTAATTCTGGGGGCGCAGTTCAAGTCGATTCGCAAGTCCTTCATCATCATGGCGACCATCCCATTCGCGTTTATAGGCGCGATGATAGGACTGCTGGTGAGCAACAATCCTCTTTCCATAGTCGCTATGTTCGGCATGGTGGCGCTGGCGGGGATCGCCGTCAACGACGCCATCGTGATGGTCAGCTTCATCAACAACCATCGCGCGCGGGGCGGCGGCAAGTGGTTTTCGATCATCGAATCGGGGCGGGGGCGGCTGCGGCCGATTATATTGACGTCGGTGACGACCATTCTGGGCTTGATGCCTATGGCGGTGGGGCTGGGCGGCAAGTCGGCGTCCTGGCAGCCATTGGCGGCGACGATTGTATGGGGATTGTCGGTGGCGACGCTGTTGACGTTGTTCGTGATTCCTGCGGCTTATTCGATTATAGTCGATGACTGGTTTGGTGTGATTCCGTTGAAGAGGTGGTTGAAGAAGAAACGGGAAACTTAATGCTGCTTGGTGCTTCTGCGAAAACAGATCTGAGTTCTTTCAAGTATTCTATCTGAGCGCGTTGAAAGCGCGTCTTTGCGCGCCTGCCGGTCGTAGGTCGGGCCTCCGAGCCCGACCGCGCCTCCGCCGCATCTTTGCGAGCCTGCCGAAGGCCGGCGAAGCAATCTCAGGAGGTCTATGATGAAACTGACGCGACGAACGTCTTCAGCATGTTCAAATTTTAGAAAGGAAAAAAAACTCAATGAGATTGCTTCATCAGCCTTCAGCTGATTCGCAAAGACGAGTTATCAGCGAACCAGGTTTTCCCTGAAACTTCAATCATTACCCACACCAAACAGCGAAGAGGCAAATGACTTAACACTTACTGTCATTTCCGCGAAAGCGGAAATCCAGAATTTAACGGAATGGATTCCAGCTTCCGCTGGAATGATGCCCCCCTACGTCTCCCTCACGCTGTCAATCACCGTCCCGTCCACCCACTTGACAGCCGCGACCACCTTCTCGCCGGTCTTCGGTGGTTCGGGCGCGCCGCCGCAGATGTCCTCCACCTCCGCCTTCAAGTCCCGAATATCGACCATCGGCAGCGAGGTGCCGCGCAGTTTGACCAGCAAGTCCTGCCGCTGCGGATTCACCGCAATCCCCCGCTCGGTTACAATCACGTCGATCAGCTCCCCCGGCCCGCATAAGGTCGTCACCCGATCCACTATCACTGGAATCCGGTCGCGGAATGAAGGTATCGGCAGGATGGTGCACTTCGAGAACAGACAGTTCTGCCAGCCGCCGATGCCGTGCAAGAGCCGCCCGTCCGAATGCGTCACCACGTTGGCGTTGAAATCGACATCGACTTCCGTCGCGCCCAGCACCACGCAATCGACCAGGCTGGCGAAGTTGCCTTTGCCGTGATAGTTGTACGACGTGAACGGCGACGTCGAGACGTGCCGCGGATGCTCCCGCAGCGACCGCACGCCCTCCAGATCGAAGGTCTGCCCGTCGAGGATGTAGTCCGTCAAGCCCTCCTCCAGCATCTGCACCAGATACTGATTCGACCCGCCGCGCACGAACCGCGCCTTGATCTTCCGGCGCAGCATCATCTCCCGCAGAAAGATCGAGAACGACAGCGCTGTTCCACCCGCGCCGGCCTGGAACGAGAAGCCGTCGCGCAGGATGCCGGTCTCCTCGACGAACCGCGCGGCGTACTCGGCGATCAGCAGCCGGTCGGGGCTGCGAGTTATCTCAGTGGTGCCTGAGACTATCTTGGCCGGGTCGCCGACCTTGTCCATCACCACCACCGCATCAACGTAGTTGCCGTGAATCTGCCAGGGGCAGCAGGGAAAATCGACCAGGTTGTCGGTGACGACGATGACCTTGTCGGCGTACTGCGAATCCACCAGCGCGAAGCCCAGCGAGCCGCAAGCCGAGGGTCCGCGGTCGCCGGTCGCGTTGCCGAAGGGGTCCGCCGTCGGCGCGGCGATGACGGCTACGTTGATGTGCAC
>CAZCEM010000362.1:0-3401 GCA_964497555.1 uncultured bacterium | reverse complement strand
AGGCCCGACCTACGCGGCTGGAGGGAGCTATTTTCTGGGAAATGACAGCGCGAAATTTAAGTCGTTGCCCGCAACCCGCGACCAACCACCCGAAACCAGCTACCAGCTACCCGCCTCGGAGGAGGCTACCACCCGATAACCAGCCCCACCCGCGGCGAGGAGTCGATCTTGTGGAACATCTGTGTATAGCCGAAGTTGATGCAGCGAATCGGTCCCCAGCCTTTGGGCTTAATGTCGATGCCCAATCCCGCCGTCACCCACTGATTAGGGTTCTGACTGGACAGGTTTCGGGCAAATCCCAGCCGAGGCTTCAGGAATTTCCACAGAGCAGCCTCCGCGCCCATCACCATGCGGTCTTTGACGTCTGCGTATAAGCCGGGCCGAAACTCGAAGGAGAGAGTAACGCTGCTCTTTTCAATTCCAGCTCCCAGAATCAGGTTGCGCGGCAGGCCTTCTGAATAGCTGCCTTTCTGAGAGCTGTCCCAGGTGATGTCGTTGACCAGATCCGAGAGCACCGCTGCGACGACTACCTCTTGCGTAACATGGAATGCGGCGCCCAAATCCAAGCTGTATCCCAACGAGGATCCGGTTACGCGGTCCTCGCCGCCCTCCTCGTCGTTGCCAAAGCTGGTGAACAACAGCTTCACCGCCGCCCCCAGCCGCAACTTCTCCACCGGGATATGAATCTGAGGTCCCTTAAATCCCACACCCAGTCCCACCGTGGTCTCCCGGTAGGCTTGATCCCCGGCGGATACGAAGTACGCTCCCGTTCCCAGATCCTCACCAGCGCCCAGAACACCTCGAACGGGAATCGCGGTCGAGAGGTAATGATAAGGGATGAGCGAAAACTGGTTCGTCCAGGTGAATCCGGCGATTGGGTCATGGACGTCTGCCAACAACGACGGATTCCAGCGAACCGCGTTTTCGTCCGCCGCCAAGGCGCTGTACGCCCCCCCCAATCCGAGCGGACGCAAGCCCAGTCCAATATCCGCGAAGGCGCCGGCTTGACCGGATAATTTAACCTCGTTGGCTTGCGCCGCAGAGGCTGCGCTCAATAACAGGATTAACCAAAACGGCAAAGCTTTTTTCGACATTTCCTTCTCACTTCAACAGCAGCAGTTTCTGTGTGGTCTGCCCGTTCGGTGTGGTCATTTTCACTATGTACAGTCCGGCCGGAAGAGCCTCCGCTTGCCAGGTCAGGCTGTGTGAACCAGCTTCAACCCTGCCTTTGGCTAATGTATTGACCAACCGTCCCTGAAGATTGAACACCTCCAACGAGACCAATCCATCTTCAGCAACTGAATAGTTGAGGTTTATCGACGCGTTGAACGGGTTCGGGTAGGCTCTAAGTAGGTCGTGGTCAATTGGTGAGGCTTGAATGTCCTTCACGCCGAGGGAAGCCTGCACCCGAACCGAGAAAGCCCGGATCCCGGCATCTGCGTGATAGGTGTAAGACCTCGTCAGCCGAGGATTTATCACCTCGCGGGAGAGATTGTCCACAATTTCAAATTCGTATCCGGGCGGGGTGGTGCGGAAGATGTCGGGCCAGCGGAGGGTGACTTCGCCTTCGCGGCTGGCTGCCACCGTCAGCGTCCATATATCGGACTCTTCGACCATCTGAGCCCGAATGTCGCGGCAGAACTCGCTCCCAAAATTGAAATGCCACTCGGGATGATGGAAGTAGGCGTTCACCACGCTGTTAAACTGCCCCGTCGGGGGTTCGGGATAATCGAAAGCCGGATCGAAGTGGTCGGTGGCTCTGGCTTTGGCGCCTAAAGCGGTTGTGCGGTCGGTCTTTCCGTCTAAAGTCGCGGTTATGTTCAACCGCCAGGATTCGAATGTTCCCAATACCTCGTCCATTTGGGTTGGAACAGGTCCAGGCGGCGCTGGCAGCATCATAAGCTCGAAGGAATGGTTGGTGTCAACCAGCGACACGAAGAAGTAACTCGTCCAAGGCTCAATGGGATCGGCTAAGGTAAAAATGCTGTCAGCAGCATCCCATGTATAAAAGACCGGCACGCAGATACCATAATAGACTGTTGTGTCGTGCGCTGACGTATCCGGAACGTATCGCTCAACTTCAGCGGCCTCTTCCAACGTATAAAGGTCGCCGTCATAACGGACGTGGAGATCCTCGGCTTCGATTGAAGCTCCAAAGGGCACTCCGATAAAGTTCCAGCCAAAGTCGAGTGGAGTTTCAACAAGTTCCCGATGGGCAGCGCAGTTGAAGGTGGTCGTCAAAGTGTCCTGTACTAACGCCAGAGCGTATCCGGAACCGCAGAAAAGTGTTTCGGGACGGAAATAGCTGGTTGCCATCTCAAAGCCGAACAAATCCCAAGGCTGCTGGTCGATAATGCCGGCTACGATTATGCTTTCAACCGATCCGTTTTCCGGGACGTAGGGCAGGCTGAAGAAACTCCAGCCGCGGTAAAACTCATGGGTGGTTTCGACGGGACCGATGGTGAACCAGTCGTCGGAGACATCAGAGCCGGATTGGTCCTGGTCATCGGTGGAGGTAACTCGAACGACGACATACAGGTTGAACAAGTTCGGCACTTCCCATTGAATTTCCTCATTAGCGTCGTTGACTGTGCCGATTTCGATCCAGGACGATCCGCCGTCGAGGGAATACTCCACCAGACTGGAAACGTTGGTTTGGTCGGTCACGACATCCCAGGTGACGGTAACTTCATCTCCAGCATCGAAATCTTCGCCGCCGTTAGGATATGTTACGGTAACTTCTGGAGCATCGTCTCTGGATGTCAGAATAACCGAGGCGCCGTCGGTTGTGAAAGCGGCGCCGTTTGTGACGCTGGGGAACTCGATGTGCTCCGCCTGCGCCAAAGTCGTCAGGAAGCACACCGTGAGTAGTAAAAACAAACTGAAAATGCGAAACATTAGACCTCCAAAGGTTGAATTGATGGGATTATGCTTGTAATCGGAAATGCGCCTGAAGTGCGGGGTGAGGTCAGCGGAGTGGGTGAACGGCGGCGCAAAACCATACTGTTAACAATGCGGATGGCGACTGGTTCAGAGAGGCTTGATGCTTTTTAATCTTTAAGGTTACAAGTTCTTATAATATATATGTTTTCAATGTGATTTGCATCACATCAGCGCAAATACTCGAACATTCTGCATTTTCTTTTGGGCAAATCGAGAAAGGGAGTTGTAAGCATTGCTTGACTTATTTCATAACTCAGTGTGCTAAATAGGGGTTGCTGAAAAACTCACGATTATTTTACTGTTTGGTGTTCTCTTTTGGCTTGAACTCCGTCTCGCTGTCATTTCCCAGAAAATTGCCCCTTCGACCGCGTAGGTCGGGCCTCCGAGCCCGACCGCCAATCTGCCCGCAGCCTAGCCTGACCGCCAGTGTGCCGCAGGGTGTCCGCACCCTGCGGTTG
>CAZCEM010000361.1:0-3404 GCA_964497555.1 uncultured bacterium | reverse complement strand
GATTGTCAAACAAGGGGAGTTATCCTCCGTAAGCAAAATTTCAGTCAACTCATATCTGTCACGGGGGATTTAGTGGATACCGCCTTAAAAGATAAAATTATCCAGTTCGTCGAGAACAACATCGATGTGTTTCACAGACGCAGGTTAGAACTCCTTCAGAATTTGAAATTTAAAGAGATTCTTAAGCGCAAGAATCCCTATCTGTTTAAAGCAAAGCACATAGTGCTGATCCAGGATCTGGTGACTTATATCTTGAATGCCCATCTTTCGTCTCAGGAGGAAACCCTTTTTGGCGCTTTCTTAGAGGAATTGGCAATTTACGTGAATCAGGAAGTTTTCGGTGGTCGCAAGTCATCGACTACCGGCATTGATCTTGAGTTCGAACGCGAGGGAGTGTATTACCTTGTCTCGATCAAGTCCAGTCCCAACTGGGGTAATTCAAGCCAGATTGGTAAGCTGCGGGAAGACTTCAAACGCGCCAAACAAGTCTTGCGCCAGAGTCGGCGGGTGGGTCAGATTGAAGCGATCAATGGGTGTTGTTCGGGAAGGGACAACAACCCCGATAAGGGAGACTACTTCAAGTATTGCGGTCAGCTCTTTTGGAAGCTGATCTCTGGTGATCCTCAGATGTACGTTGAGATCATAGAGCCTCTCGGACATCGAGCCAAGGAGAAAAACAAGGCATTTCAAGATGCCTATACAGATATTGTCAATCGCTTTACGGTTGAATTTGTTAACGATTTCTGCCAAGATGTCAGGATCGATTGGCAGAAACTGGTCAAATTCAACAGTGAAGCGAAAACCACAAATAAAAAGGAGACAGACAATGGGCGCAAATAGGCGGATGTTCGCAAATATACTCACGAGAATGGATGATAAGTTTGCAGAGCGCTACCTTCGATTTGAGAAGGATTTAAATTCCATCGCTACAATGCTGGATTTTAAATCAGCCAGAGATGAAAACAACTTGATCTCGCTTTTCCAGCAAGCCGGGAAAGCAGTCGATAGAGAATTTTTCCGCGAGTTATCTATCGCTGTCGCAACGGATTACTGCGAGCAATGTTATGGTGAATTTGGTGTTGGAGCAGTGATTTCACAAGATCAGAGAAGAGTCATAAAGAAGATCATGCAAGACTTAATTGATGGAAAGAGACAACCAAACCTTTTAAGAGAGTCTGAAGAAGTAATTGCCGCAGATTTCCAGAATGGTGAATACCAAGCTAAGCGAAGTTATGCCGACTTCTATATGCTTCGCGATGGCGTGGAGTATTTTTTTGAGTTGACAACGGTCAGACCCGACATGGATTTCTGGGTAAATTCCAAGACGAAACTTCTGGAGTGGGTAGCTCGGCGAAAGAAGAACATCAAAGTCTTCCTCGCTTTCCCCTACAATCCCTATCACCCCCAGCCCTACGACCGCTTCACCCTCCAGAATCTATTGAAGGAAGGCGAAGACTTTCTGGTCGGCAAGGACTACTGAGATTTTCTGGGCGGCGAAAACACCTTCGAGGAACTGCTGGAACTGTTTGACACGGTGGGCAAGCGGTATAAAGACCGCATCAATAATAAGATTAAGAAAGTTGCCCAACAGCAACAGATGAGAATGTAATTCCCATGTCTCTCTCCGAATCAAAAACCCGGCTGCTGAAGCAGGGAGTGTGGTTGTTTTTCACGGTGGCATGGATTGCTATGGTGGCAGTCCTCATCACCGGCGCACTGAACCGCCCCAGCGGCAAGATGCGCGCCCCCGAAGAGCTGCTGAAAGGCGTCCACCTGCCGGCGGAATCGACCTGGATGGGCGTGTATGTCAACAACGAGAAGATCGGCTTCGTTCGCAGCGAGGTCGAGCCGCTGAAATCCAGTGGCTACGAGCTGCGCGAATTCTCACGTCTGCAAGGCGCCATGATGGGCGCGATGCAGCAGATGCGGGTGCGCATGACCATCGTTACCGACAGCACCCTCGCGATGCGGTCCTTCGACGGTCGTGTAGAAGTTGAGAACTACCTCACCACCTTCGCCGGTCGCATTGAGGACAAAGTGCTTCAAATCGAAGTCATCAACGCCGGGCAAAAAACAGAGAAAGCCATCCCCGCCCCTGAGCCGATCTATATGAGTCAAGCCATCAAGCCCCTGCTGCAAGCCGGTCGGCTGGCGAAGGGTGATTCGCTGAAACTGGCGGGCTTCGATCCTATGAAGCTGGAGATGCAGGAGATGACCGTCATCGGCGCCGCGCTCGAACCCCAGCGGCTGTGGGGCGAAGACGTCCTGGCACGCAAGCTGACGACCTACCTGGCGGGCTTCGAATCGACGGTCTATGTCGATGCGCAGGGCAATACGCTGGCTGAATACGGACCGATGGGATTGACCATGCGGCGCGAAGACGAGGAAACCGCCCTCGCTGTCAGTGAAAACGACATTCCGGTCGATTTTCTGACGATTTACTCTATCAAGCCGAGAGGCAAAATCCACGCGCCGCGTCGGGCGGAACGCTGCGAGTTTGAGATAACCGGCTACGACCTGAACCTCATCGAGAAAGCCAGCGACCGGCAAAGCCTGGACATGATACGTCAGAACGTGGTTTTCGTCAATCGCAGGTCCACACCTCCACCGCAGCCGCCGGAAAAACTACTATATTACAAACTTGATGCTCCGTTCATCGAGAGCCGCAGCCCGCAGATTCGCGCGGCGGCCATCGCTGCAGTGCGAGGCGGCACCTCCATGTTGGACAGCCTCGATAAGTTGAACTGGTGGGTGTTTAAGGCTGTTGACAAGAAGCCTTCCGCGGGGCTGCCGTCAGCGGTGGGGGTGCTTGAAAAGCGGGAAGGCGACTGCAATGAGCACGCAGTGCTGTTCACCGCCCTGGCACGGTCACTGGGGGTGCCGACCCGGCTGCAGATGGGCGTTGTGTATCAGGGCGACCGGTTCTACTATCACGCCTGGGTCGCCTGCTGGTTGGAGGACCGCTGGATTGAGTTCGACCCCACCTTCGGGCAGGACCGCGCCGACGCCGCGCGGATCGCACTGACCTCCGGCAACCTAATGGATTCGGTCGATCTCATCAAAGCCATCGGTAACATCGAGATAGGAATCGTCAAGGTGGAATGAACGACGAATGCAGCATGTAAAAACGAAGAATGAGACGAAGGCGCGTCATTTCCCAGAAAGTGTCCCCCACCTCTTGGAGGGCGGACTTTCAGAGTCTGTCCAATAATTCAAAAACCGATCCGCAACGATCCTCGCCGCTGTCATTCTGAACCTCTCCGCTGTCATTTCCCGCGAAAGCGGGAATCCAGATTGAGAGTTTAACTATTTGTAAAAACAGCCACTTAAAAATTAATTCTGGATTCCTGCTTTCGCGGGAATTGTCATGGTGGCTTCCCCACCACGGAAGATGAAAATAGCAG
>CAZCEM010000360.1:0-3405 GCA_964497555.1 uncultured bacterium | reverse complement strand
GTTGGACGGCGTCCAGAACCGAATCGACCCGGTTAAAATGGGTTACGGACCCTTCGAGGAAGACGTGATGAGCTTGGCGGTCGAGTGTCGGGAAGCCATCCCTCAACTGCCGACCAGCCTTCATCACGCCCTGACCGCCTTGGAACAGGACCATGAGTTTTTAATGAAAGGCGGCGTGTTTTCACAGGAGCTGATACACAACTGGATCGAATGGAAGCGCGACAAAGAAGACGCCGAGGTTCGCCAGCGGCCTCATCCTTACGAGATGTACCTGTATTTTAACGCATAGGCTAACCGTCCCAGTTGACATCATGTTGAAAAGCATTTTGCATTCTACATTCGCATTCGAACAAGCGGAACGCTTATTCAACGCAAAGATTCTGCAATTCAGCTTCTTACCAAAAGATAAGGAGCAATTATGAACTATTGCTCAAAGTTTAAGGCCGCTTCAGCAGTGCTGCTCTTGAGTTGGACGCTGCTAATGCCAATTCTGGTTCACGCGACTCAGTCGCCCGCCCAGCTTCCACCGCACCTCTGGGACGTCAACCTCAATCCTGAAGGCCCGAACTGTCCTCTCGTGCCGCCTGGTTTCCCTCAGCGCGATCTGGGCAATTACATTGGACAACTTCAGCTTACGGCAGCCTTCCTCGACTCCATGCAGGAACACGATCCCGAAAGCGTGAACTTCGGGGGGCTGCACGAAGGCGAAGGACAGCAGCTTTGGCTGCTTGTGGAGTCCGACAACACTCAGGAAGCCATCAGGGTGTGGTGCGAATACGCCCGCTTCTTCGACGACCCGCAGACTTACCGTCAGAACATTGACGACGCCTGGACTTACCTGAGCCGCTTCCCCGCCTGGGAGGAGTCACATCCTGACAGCATGTACGCCATGCACAACAGCGGCTGGGGCTTGGTGGCGGAGATGGGCTTTCGCGCCTTGTATGACGACAGCCAGCGCGACTACGGTCTGAGCTGCGCCCAGCATCTAATTGACCATGTGCCCCGCATACTCCCCAACAACGCCGATCCCCTGATGCCGCTGGTGGCGGGCTGGTCGGCGGGGACGCTGTATCTCTACGGGCTGCTGGAGGATAACCAGGGGTTTCAAGACCGAGCCTTAGTAATAGCCAGTCAGGTTAAGGACTGGATCGACACGAACCCGGAGCGCCTGAACAACAACGAGCGCTGGGCGCTTTGCGGCGGCACCGCCATGTGGGGCGTGTTGAAATCCTTAGGACATGCCGATTCCGCAGCCACTGCCCAGTGGGCGCGGGAACGACTCCAGCGGATGGACATTCTGGCAGGCGTCGGCTGGTGGAACAATTCTTGGAACATCTGGTACGCCCACGCCTGGCTGGCTGCCTATGACTTAATCGGCGACGCCCAGTGCCGCGCCAATGCTGTCTTCATCGTCGATAGTCTTTTAGTTCAAGACCACGACGGCGACGGCGGCATTCCCGCCACCATCGGCGAAGGCTCAGATCTGGATCAGTCTTGGGTCTCGGCTTACACCGCCTGGATGGGATTGATCAATCTGTTCGAGTTAGTGCCGCAGGTGGATGTCCGTCTGCTCAGCCTGCTCGCCCCCTCTCTGACTCGCCCCTATCCGGTGGGAACACCGCTGACTTTGGCTTTCCGCTTGGTCAATCAGGGGCTGAGAGAAAATGTGAGCGGCAGCATAAACATCGGTGACCCGGTCGTTCAACGGCAAGATATTCAACTGAGTGGCTGGCAGCCGCAGGATGTGATATTCGATAATCAGTGGACGCCTCAGCAAACGGGTAATTTCACGGTGACAACTTTAGTCGAAACCGAAAATGACGGTGACCCCTCCAACGATACGCTGTCGTTCGAATTATGCATCCTTCCCGTCGGATTGGTGGATTTTCAAATCCATAACGCTGACAATTCACCCATCGGCGGCAGTTTTTACTTCTACAACCTCGACTTGAATCCCGATACAGTCTTTGCTGAGGTTCGAGTCGAAGCGGAAACGGGCGCAGCTCAAGCTGATTTGATGGTTGGCAGCTACCGCGTTCTAATTGTGCCTGATTTCCCGTACGCTCAGCGGACTATCGACCGGTTTCAGCTCACCGAAGGCGGTCAAGAAGTGCATTTAGTCTTCCATCATCCCGTAGTACTGTTGGTGGACAACGACAATGATTCAACGCGCGCGAAGTATTTCACCCGCAGCTTAGAGTCGCTGGGATATTCTTACTTCCGCTGGAATCGTCGCCAGCGCGGCGCGATTGACGCTGAAGCCCAAGGCTTTGAAACCGTCATTTACTACACCGGCAACCGGCGGACGGAGACCATCCCAGCGGAAGACCGAGCGGAACTTGCCGCTTGTTCGGAAAACGTCGTAAATCTGTTCATCACCGGTCAGTCTATCGCCACCGACCTTAAGGAGGATGATTTCCTAAGTGAAGTTTGCCATGTCAGTCAGATTTCCGATCTGGTGACGCAAGGCATGGTGGTGGGGATTCCAGGCGACGAGGTGCTGGACAACCGTTACATGCTGCTGGTGGGCAGCGCCGGCGCCAACAATCAGAGCCGGAAGTCCGGCGTCACGGCTGCTGAGGGCGGGATTGTGTGCGCATTGTATGAAGAACGCGGTGATACTGCTGCAGCGGTGCGTTGGGAGGAGGAAAGCGGCGCAAAGGGGATGTTTTTCGCCTTCGGATTCGAAGGCATCAGTGGCATCCAGAGCGACAGCCGTGACGACATCATGCAGGCAATTATGAGCTGGATGGGCACCACGCAAGAAGTCCAGCAGGACTTATGCTTGCCTATCGCCACTCCCTTGCTCGACGCCTGGCCCAATCCTTCCAACAGCGGCGTGCGGTTCAGCCTGCCCATTTTAGCTAACGGCCAGGGGCAGGTAGTGCTCTTCGATATCCTAGGACGACAGGTCGTGCAGGTGGAAGCGCTTGGCAGCGGACAAACCTGGTGGAACGGGTTTAACGCGGCGGGGCAGCCAGTCGCGTCGGGTGTTTATCGGGCTGTGTCTATCGACCCGCGCACCGGTCAGTCTCAAGGGGCGGTGAGTGTGGTGATTATAAGGTAAGGCAGAATGTAAAATGCAAAATGAAGAATGCAGAAGGTCCCGCAGGCGCATCAACCAGCAGAAGGCTATATCCGATAATACAAGCTTGCACCTTCGGTGTATTCTGCATTTTGCATTTCACATTCGATCAATTGCACTACTTGTCGCATCTGTGTCCCAGATTGCTCTATATTGTTTTCGAGTGCACCTCTACACCAGAAAGTTACCTAACTAGTGCTTATACTAAGTTGTATTCAAACAGTCAATATTGAATTTAACAACCCCCCTGCCCCCCTTCAATAGAAAGGGGGTAACTTTGCTTCATGACTGGAAATACCCCCCTTCTATTGAAGGGGGGC
>CAZCEM010000359.1:0-3407 GCA_964497555.1 uncultured bacterium | reverse complement strand
ATCTCGATTGGTAGCGTCAACCATCCGCCGGTGGCGGTGCAGCCTATTGCGGACTTAGTGATCGATGAGGATCCCGAGCCGCGGGTTGTAACCATTGCTGACCTGGACGATGTGTTCAACGACCCTGATGCCGGTCAGGATGAGGCTTTGTCATTCGCATTTGAAGGTGCGCCGGATGAACTTCACATGGAAATTTCCGACGAGAACGTCCTGTTCTTCACGCCGGAACTGAACTACAATCTTCCGAACGGCGTTGACATCACCGTTACCGCCACCGACAACGACGAGGAGCCACTGGACGGCACCGACGTCTTCCACCTGACGATTACACCGGTGAACGACGCTCCAGAGGTCATTGCCGGACAACTGCCTGAGCTGGTCGAAATGGATGAAGACCAGGCACAACCTGAGGTGGTAGCTGACTTGGATAACGTTTTCACGGACGTGGACGGCGACGTTCTTCATTACAGCGCACAGGCTCCTCAGGGCTTGACGGCTGATATAGATGAAGATAATGTCCTGACGCTCCAGGCTGCTGAAAACTTCAATGGTCAGGGCTTGGTGGTGACGGTCTCGGCTGACGACCAGGAGGGTCGAGTGGCGGCGGTGAACCTCGTGCTTAACGTTGCGCGCGACGTGCGGCAAGTCGCGTCATGGCGGAGCGCTGCTGCGAGGTATCTCGCGCTGGAAACCAATCTTGTCAATACAAGGCCGCTTCCACCGCGCGATGATGTGACCAACGCTCAGTTCAGCGTGAACATCGCGCCGGAAAATGACGCGCCGGAATGGGTGCAAGTACCCGGCGATCAGAGCGTCGATGAAGGCGTACAGATTCAATTCACCTTAACCGCCGATGACGTTGACTTGAATATGCCCCGCGACGTCTTGACGTTGGAGGTGGAGGATTGGGACGGCACTGAGGGACTGGGCGCCTCCAGACAGATCGACGACCAGAACCACACGATAACCTACACTTGGGATACGGACAACCGTTCGGCCGGCGACTATGACGTGGTGTTCCTGGTGACCGACGAAGCTGGTGAAACAGACCGCGAGACCATTCACCTGTCGGTCGCCAACGTCAACCAGCCGCCGCGGGCTGATCGTCCGATTGCCGACGTTGTGTTTGACGAGGATCCCGAGCCGCGGCGGGTGGTTATCGCTGATCTGGACGACGTGTTCTTGGATACTGACGAGGGCCAGGATGCTAACCTGCGCTTCGAGTTTGCCGGCGCTCCGGATGAAGTTCACATGGTAATCGACGGCGAAAACGTACTGTCGGTTACGCCGGACGACAACTTCAACCTGCCGAATGGTGTGGACATCACCATCACCGCCACCGACAACGATGATGATCCGTTGAGCGGGACTGACGTCTTCCACCTGACGATAAATCCGGTCAACGACGCGCCGGAGGTGGCGAATCCCATCAGCGACCAGAGATTCGATGAGGATTGTGGTTTGGTGCTGATCGTGAATCTGAATGACGTATTCACCGATGTTGATGGCGACCAGCTCGAGTACAGCATCGTGGATGGCGGCCCGGCTGAGCTGCATCTGGAGGTGGATGCGTTCGGCGGCGACTTGACCTGCAATCCCGACGCGAACTTCAACATACCTGACCCGATTCAGTTGATTGTCCGCGCCGACGACCACGACGGCGGCCTCAGGCTGGTGGGCTTCTGGGTCAATCCTGATGCAGGGCGCAATCAGGTGCAGCGCGGTCCGGTGCGGGATGTGCGCAGCGTGCGGAGTGGACATCAATCAGATGAAGTGCCGGTCGGCTTCGCTCTGTCTCCTAATCGCCGGCTGCCGCATCGCGATGAGATTGTCGATGAAACCTTCAGTTTGACAATTGTCCCAGTCAATGACGCTCCCGTCTGGTCGCAGGTGCCGGCTGATCCGGTCAACGTGGAAGGTGAAGCGGTTCAGTTCCAGTTGACTGCCGACGATGTGGATTTCAATATGCCGTTGGATGTCTTGACTCTGGAAGTCGAAGACTGGGACGGCACCGACGCGCGGGGCGCACAGGTCCAGATCGACGACCAGAACCATACGATAACGTTCGACTGGCAGACCGACCATGACGATTCCGGTGTCTATAACGTGGTGTTCCTAGTGACCGACCTTGCATTCGCCCCAGCCCGTCATACCGTCGTCATCACCATCACCAACGAAAACCGGCCTCCAGCTGTGGTTAGAGCCATACGAGACCTTCTAATCCGTGAAGATCCGGTGCCGCGTCGGGTGGTTATCGCCGACCTTGACAATGTATTCGACGACCCCGATGCGGGTCAGGACGCCACTTTGCAGTATCAGTTCGTCTGCAACGTGCCTCAGTTGAATCTGGCGATAGACGCCAACACCCACGTGCTGTCGATGACGCCGGATGACAACTTCAACATGAGAGCTTCTACTATGGTGGAAGTCTTCGCCACCGACACCGATCCCGACAATCCGCTGTCTGTTTCCGACCAGTTCAACATCCGGATTAGGTCAGTCAACGACCTGCCCACAGCCTTCAGTCTGTTGTATCCCGACGACGATGACTCCACCGCTGTCGAGGACAACGTGCTGTTTGGCTGGCAGCCGTCGGTTGACGTGGTCGAGGATTCGACGATAACATACACCCTGGTTCTGAACATCCGAGGCGAGGCGGCACCCAGACGCTATCCCGGAATCTTGGAGACGGAAAGGGCGATAAGCCGGCAGGAATTGTCCCTCGCTTTTGAGTTGGCGACGGATTTGACATGGTGGGTGGTGGCGTTTGACGGAATTGATACTTTACGAAGCGTGAACGTCTTCCATCTGTGGGTTGCGCCACTGTCGGTGTTCGGCGACGGTCGTTACGCCCTGCCAGAGAAGCTGGCGTTAGGTCCGATTTACCCGAATCCCTTCAACGATCAGGTGCACATCCGCTTCGATATTCCCACTCCAACGGATGCGAAGCTGACCATCCACGACTTAAACGGCAGGATGGTCGCTGAACTGGAGAACCGGCAATTCAACGCCGGCTGTTATGTAGCGGTCTGGCTGGGTGTATCTGATGCAGGAACCCGCGTGCCGTCCGGCATGTACATCTGCCAGCTGCAGACGAAGGACGGATTCCGTCAAGAGCGGATCGTGCTCTTGAGATAAGCGAGGAGGGAGATAGATTATCGGCGGGAAAGACGACCGGGGAGGGCTTGTTATCCCCGGTCGTCTTTAGTTAAGGAACCTTAATCCAGTGATTGCGCGGCGGAGGATGTCCTCATCCTGTGCCGATAGGGCATTTCTACCACAGGATGAGGACACCCTGCGGCGCGCGAAATTGTTTTTTAAGCAGGGTCTATGGAAAAACTCTTCTTTAGATTAAACTCTCTGCTCAAAACGGCTCATCCGCTGTCATTCCGAACCTCTACGCTGAC
>CAZCEM010000358.1:0-3415 GCA_964497555.1 uncultured bacterium | reverse complement strand
TTCCCAGAAAATAGCGCCTGCGACGCGTAGGTCGGGCCTCCGAGCCCGACCACCAATCTGCCGCAGCCTAGCCTGACCGCCAGTGTGCCGCAGGGTGTCCGCACCCTGCGGTTGCTGCTATTTTCATCTTCCGTGGTGGGGAAGCCACCACGGAAGATGAAAACTTCCGCGACTTTCCATCGGCAGCGCAGGACTCCATGCACGTGGGGGGCGGACTGAAGTCCGCCCTCAAAGAGAAAGGGGCAGTTTTCTGGGAAATGACAGCGTCGGAGGTCTGAGTCAGCCTTATTAAAAGTGATTAACGTAGTAGTGTTATTGCGACGTTACTGACGGGCAACTTGTGTCTTTATTTTAATGAAACAACATCTGTCTTGCATTCTAAGGGAGCAATAGTTATACTTAAGACTATGAAAAATATGAGATTCTCTTTAATTTTCTTTCTTTTATACGGAGTAGCTGCCGGAGGGATTCAAGCTGCTCCGCTCGGCAGCGCTCAACCGCCGGTAAATGCTTTCTCCCTCGGCATCGCTTCCTCGGCGGCAGCGTTGACCAACGACCCTTCAGTAGTATATTGGAATCCCAGCGCCATCGGCTTGTTGACCGAATTGGCGGTGGATTTCTCTTTGGCAGCGACAAGGCTTGAGAGCCCCGGATCCTGGTCGTTTCTGATGACGAACGGCTCGGACAGCAAAGGCAGCCAATTTGGATTCGGCATGCTTCGCCGGCACTACCGGTTGGGTGAATCGACCTGCAAATCCTTCACGCTGTTCCTGCCCTTGGCTTATCCGATAGCGACGAACCAGCTGCCCATCGGCGTCAACGTCAAGTTCATCTCTGAGTCCGTCGATGACTCCCGGTGGCATTACGGCATGGGATTTGACCTTGGCGCAATCTGGAGCACCGACTCCGGCGTGCAGATGGGTTTGAGTCGGTTGAATGCCTTCGGCAGCGATTTGGGATCCTTCGACGGTGAATCCTGGCTCGGATTGGCTTGGACCGGCGAGGTTCTGCCGGTTACAGTTACCACCCAGACGCGCTTTGATAGGCCCTTTGACAGCAAATATCTGAGTGAACACCTGTCCGGCGGGATTGATGTGCCTTTGCCTGTACCAACGGGCAGCAGCAGAAAGGACAGCTACTTCTGGAAGGTTCGCGGCGGTTACAAACGCGAACAAACCGACCGGTGGCTGACAATGGGTTTCGAGGTCGGCAAGTGCGGGGAGGAAATCCGCGTCGCCTATTCGATGGCGGTGAACACCCGCGGCTGGAAAGACCGGATCCACCTTTTAACTTATGGCTATAATATAGAGGGGAAAAGCGCTCCCCGCACCGGTTTTGTCGTGGCTCCACATTAGAGATAAAGAGCTTGAATGGCGCTCAAGACGTCGCTCAAAGGAACCATATGCCAAGGGCGGCGCAACAAAGTATGAAAATAGGATGTGGTCGCATAGGACAAGCGTCTCGCTTGTCAACCGAGATGTTTGACCTACGCGGAGGAATCGCTGTTTTCAAAGGAACTTCCCTAATAAGGTTACGTCATGAAGGTACCTAAAAAGACCATCAATATCGGCGGCGAGTACTACGAGGTCCCCGATTTGCGGCAGTGGCTCGGTCGAGGTGTTTGGGGATTCGTAACCGTGCTGGTCTTGTTGTGGCTTGTTACCGGACTGTATATTGTCGGCGCCGACCAGCAGGGCGTCATCCGCACTTTCGGCAAATTCAGCCGCATTGCCTCTCCGGGCATCCATTGGCGCTTCCCTTGGCCAATAGAACAACTGGACCGCCCCCGCGTTACACAGGTCAAGCGGGTGGAAATAGGCTTCCGCACCGTGGATTTCGGACCGCCGGCAAAATACATAGACAAGCCCAATGAATCCATAATGCTGACGGGCAACCTCAACATCATCGACTGCGATATGATAGTGCAGTACCGCATCAACGACGCTCGTAAATACCTGTTCATGGTGGCAGATCTGGAGGAAACCGTCCGCCTGTGCTCGGAGGCGGCGTTGCGGCAGGTTATTGGCAAATACGACATCGACGAAGCTCTCACCACCGGCAAAGCCCAGATCCAGGACGAGACCAAAGCTCTTCTTCAGTCTATTCTGGATCGCTACCACTGCGGTATCAGCATAGTAGCCGTGCAGCTTCAAGAAGTGCATCCGCCGGCGGCGGTGCGCGACGCCTTCAAAGACGTGGCTTCCGCCAAGGAAGACCAGAACCGCATGGTCAATCTGGCGCAGGGCTACCGCAACGACCTGATTCCCCGCACCCGCGGCGAAGCCGCGCAGGTGGTCAAGGAAGCCGAAGCCTGGGCAGCGGAGCGCATCGCCAAAGCTGAAGGCGACGCCAGTAAATTTACCCAGATACTCCGCGAATACCAGCGCGCCAAGGAGGTTACCCGCAAGCGGATGTTGTTGGAGACCATGGAGCAGATTCTGCCCGGACTTCGCAAATATATCATGAAAAGCGACAAAGACGGCAGCTTGATGAACGTGATAGGTCTGCCGACGAGCGGCAATCCACCGGGAGGCGGCAAATGAAGCGTTCTAATTGGCGTTCCCTGGTATTCATATTAGCGGCGCTGATAGTCCTCTTGATGGTCGCTTTCACGGTCAACGAAACCAATCAAGGCGTAATTCTTCAGTTCGGTCGTCCGGTGCGGACCGTAACCGAGCCGGGGCTGCATTTCAAACTGCCTTGGCCTATCCAGACTTTGTCCTATTTCGAGCGGCGCATCCTCAGCTATGACTCGCATCCCACCGAGATTCTGACCAAGGACAAGAAGAACCTCATCGTCGATAACTTCGCTAAATGGCGCATCAAGGATCCGCTTAAGTTCATGGTGACGGTGCATGACATAAACGGCGCGCAGGCGCGTCTGGACGACATCATCTTCTCCGAGCTGCGGGAAGCCTTGGGTTTGCATGACATGGAGGAGATTGTCACCACCAACCGCGCAGAGCTTATGAAGACCGTTACCGCTGCCTCCGACACCGCCAGTTGGGAATATGGCATCGAAATAATTGACGTGCGGATCAATCGCGCGGACCTGCCGGAAGAGAACGAGCGTTCGGTTTATGAACGAATGCGCGCCGAACGTAAACGCATCGCCAACGGTTATCGGTCGGAAGGCGAGGAGGAAGCCCTCAAAATTCGTGCGGTCACCGACAGCCTGAAGGTGGTCATCATGGCGGAGGCTTACCGGCAGGCTCAAATCCTCCGCGGCGAAGCTGAAGCCAAAGCCATCGATATTTATGCGGCTGCCTTCAACCGCGACCCGTCGTTCTATGAGTTTTACCGAACTCTGGAAGCATACAAGACCATCATTGACACCAACACGGTGCTGGTGCTGCCGACGGACACCGAACTGCTGAAGTATCTGAAATGAGTTCACAGTTCACAGTGCCTGTCT
>CAZCEM010000357.1:0-3429 GCA_964497555.1 uncultured bacterium | reverse complement strand
GATCAAGCCCGAAGCACCCGTTGGCAGCGTCACGAAGATATCAAGATCGAAAGTCAGGAACGGCTCGACGTAGAATGTCGCGCCCACTGCCCCGCCGATGGCATAGCGCTGGAAAAGCCCTTCCTGTTCCAGAACATTCAAAACCTGAAGTGTTTGCTTCACTTGCCCATCACCTTCGCTTAATTCTGCATTTTGCATTCTGATTCGAGTCAAGCGGGACGCTTAACCTACGCGGAGAAGGTCGAGCTCGGAGGCCCGACCTACGCTTAATCTACATCCCCGCCTCCACCAGCCCCGCGAAAGCCGCCAGCGCTTCCGGCAGTTTCTCCGGAGTTCGAGTTCCAGCCGTTGCCATGTGCGGTCGTCCGCCGCCTCCGCCGCCCGCCAGTTTGGCGGCTTTCCCAACCAGATCACCCGCCTTCAACTTTGTCTCAGCCAGCAATCGATCCCCCACCACGCAGCATAACTGACCCGCGCCGCCAGACACGGTTCCGGCTATTAAACCCGTCGCGCCGGGATCGCGTTCCCGCAGCGCGTCGCCAATCATCTTCAGGCGGTCAATGTCCAGACCCTCAAAAGCCCTCGCCGCCGCCTTGACGCCTTTCACCACCGGCGCTTCCGCCAGCATGGATTCCGCTTGGGAAGCCGCCCAGCTCAACAATAGCTCCTGCCGCTCCTTTTCCAGCGCCTTCTTCTCGTCGAGGATTTTCGCTAACTTTTCGGTCGGATCGCTGCCATGCGAGCCCATCAAATCGACCATCTTCTCGATGGTTTCGCGCTCAGCCACCGTCGATTGATAAGCCGCCTCGCCGGTCAACACTTCAATCCGCCGCACGCCGGCCGATACCGCGCCTTCGGAGGTAATCCGAAACAGGCCAATCTGTCCGGTGCGCGAGACATGAGTACCTCCGCATAACTCCCGCGAATAGGGCGCGTCATCCTCGCCAATTTGGACAATCCGCACCACCTCGCCGTATTTCTCGCTGAACAAGGCGATAACGCCGCCTTCGATGGCTTCCTGGTAGGATTTCACGGTGGTTGAGACCGGATAATCGGCTCGGATGGCTTCATTGACTTCCCGCTCCACCGCGGCTAAGGTTTCCGGGGTGATCTTCTCAAAATGGGTGAAATCAAAGCGCATCCGATCCGGAGCCACCAGCGAGCCGGCTTGCGAGGCGTGTCCGCCCAGATGCTTCCGCAAAGCCGTATGCAACAGGTGGGTGGCGGTGTGATTGTAGCGAATCTGCTGGCGGCGGTCTTCGTCTATTCGCGCCCAGACCTCCTCACCTGGTTGAGGCATCTCGCCCCCGCTCCACTGCCCGCGATGGATGATCAGATCACCCTTCTTCACCACGTCGGTTACAGTCAGACGACCAGCCCCAGTTGTGATATCACCCCAGTCAGCCTCCTGCCCGCCGGATTCGGCGTAGAAGGGCGTCCGGTCGAGGATGATTTCCACCCCACCCTTGGACGGATGAATCAACAATACCTTCGCAGCGTGTTCCGATAAATCGTAACCGGTGAACTCGCAGGACAAGCCGTCGGAGTATTCTCCCTCGCTCACCGCAAACTTGCCCTCGCCGCGAGCCCGTTCGCGCTGCGCTTCCATCAGGCGCTGGAATTCAGCCTCATCAATGGTGAGGTTGCGCTCTTCCGCCATCAGCCGTGTCAGGTCGATGGGAAAGCCGAAGGTGTCGTACAGCTTGAAGGCTTCCGCGCCGGGGATGACCGACGCGCCTTGTATCTGCGCCGTTTCCACCAACCCGCCGAACAATTCCAATCCCCGCCCCAGCGTCCGCGAGAAGCTCTCCTCTTCGGCCTTGATGACCCCGACAATATGGCGATGACGTTCCTTCAATTCGGGAAAAGCTTCACCCATGACCGTCGTCAGCGGCTCGACCAGTCGGTACAGGTAAGGCGTCTCGATGCCGATTTCGCGCCCGTACCGCGCCGCTCGACGCAGAATCCGCCGCAGCACGTAGCCTCGGCCTTCGTTGCTCGGCAGTGCCCCGTCTGCCAGCGCGAAGGCCAGCATTCGAATGTGGTCTGCCGCGATCCGGTGCGGCACGCCTGTTTCGCCGGGACTATACGCCACGCCGGAAATCCGCGCCACTTCGCCGATGATCGGCTGAAACAGCGAGGTGTCATAGTTCGAATTCACCCCTTCCAGCAAGCGCACCACGCGCTCGAAACCCGCGCCGGTATCGACATGCCGACGCGGCAGCGGATGCAGCGCGCCGGCCTCGTCGCGGCGGTACTGGATGAACACCAGATTCCACAGCTCCACTAACCTTCCGCAGTCGCCGTTGACCCGGCACACATGCCCTGAAACGCCGCGCTTCTGGCAAAAAGCTTCGCCGAGGTCGTAGTGGATTTCCGAGCAGGGCCCGCAGGGGCCGACGTCGCCCATCTCCCAGAAGTTATCCTTGCGGCTGTGAGCGGAGATGCGTTCGGGCGGCAGACTGGTTTCCTCGCGCCAGGCCTGGAAGGCTTCCTCGTCGCGGGGTGCTTCCTCGCTGCCCTCGAAGATGGTCGCGTACAGATGGTTCGGGTCGATGCTCCAGACCTTGGTCAGCAGTTCCCACGCCCAGCGAATTGCTTCGCGCTTGTAGTAATCGCCGAACGACCAGTTGCCCAGCATCTCGAAGAAGGTGTGGTGGCTGTGCGACCGACCGACCACTTCGAGGTCGTTGTGTTTGCCGGACACGCGGATGCACTTCTGGGTATCGACCGCGCGGGTGTAGGGGCGGCTGCCTTGCTCAAGGAACACATCCTTGAACTGGTTCATGCCCGCGTTGGTGAACAGCAGGGTGTTATCGCCGACCGGGATCACCGGCGCGGACGGCACGACGGTATGTTCGCGCTGCCGGAAGAACTCGATGAACTCCCGGCGGATTTGGGTGGATTTGGACATGTATTTGGGATGCGATGGTTGTTGAAGTTGTTGTTATGATACAGGGCATCATAAAATATCGTCACTTCGTCACCTAATCTCAGTAACTCATGTAAGGACAAGGATTTAGAGCGTGACGGAATGGTGACGGAACGTGACGGAAAGAGCGATTCGGGTGGCGTGGGGCGCCCTCAGCCTGCGCGGGTAAATTCAATTTCAGTTTTATCAATCTTCATGTAGATCAGCCATCAGGGCTTCCCAACTGACAGTTTTCCCTTCCTTGAACTCCCGGCGCGCTCGTCGTATTTCCCGAACCAGCGCCGGATCGGACAGAATCTCGATGGTCTCGCGCATGGAGTTATATTCATCCACCGGCACGAGCACCATCGGCTTGTCGGACTTGATGGTTAAAGTTTGCACTGTATCCCCATTGTTTGAGTCGAATCCTCCAACACGGATTCCCCAAATGTCTCCACGTGAAACCTCAGCGCCGACTGCGCTTCCTCAGCCGTGTCGCCTTCGCCCACCACCACGCC
>CAZCEM010000356.1:2510-3429 GCA_964497555.1 uncultured bacterium | reverse complement strand
CGGGATACCATCAACAAGGGCACTCCTTTCGTTAGGCTGCTCGACCACCCAGTGCGCGGGAGTGAACAACAACCAGTGCGGCTCGCCTGTCTGTGTCGGGTCATATTCCGAGGTGCAGCCGGTCAGCAGGGCGAGGATGAAAAAGGATGCAAGCCAGCGGAAAGACAATCTCGGGACCTTTGGAAATGAAAACGGAATGGGAATGAGATTTAAACTTAGTATAGGAATCGGCTCGTCCATGTTCAAGTACGAGCAGCCTACGCGGTGGCAGGTCGGGCTCTTCGCGGATGGAGACTGCTTCGCTTCGCCCGCAGAGACACCCGCTACTCATGCGCCTCCAGCCAGCTATCCCCCCAGCTCACGTCCACCACCAGCGGCACCGACAACGTCATCGCGCCGGTCATGGCGGCTCGCGCGGCTTCGGCAAAAGCCTCGACCTCCTCCACCGGGCACTCAAACACCAGCTCATCATGCACCTGTATCAACATCCGCGCCCGAAAACGCCCCTCCCGCAACATGCCATGCACCGCAATCATCGCCAGCTTCATTAAATCGGCCGCTGAGCCTTGAATCGGCGTATTGGTGGCAATCCGCTCGGCGTTCTGCCGGACGTTGAAGTTGTTAGAATTGATCTCCGGCATAGACCGCTTACGCCCCATGATCGTCGTAACGTAGCCGTCGCTGCGGGTGCGTCGAATGGTCTCGTCGATGAACTCCTTCACCCGCGCGAACCGCCGGAAGTAGTTGTCGATGAACTCGTCAGCGCGCTTGCGGGTGATGCCCAGCCGCTGCGCCAGCCCAAAGCCGCCCATGCCGTACAAGACGCCGAAGTTGACTTCCTTAGCCTGGCGGCGCATGTCAGACGTGACATGCGCCGCCAGGCTAAGGAAGTCAACTTCGGCGTCTTGTACGGCATGGG
>CAZCEM010000356.1:0-2500 GCA_964497555.1 uncultured bacterium | reverse complement strand
GCCGACGGCATCCAGAGTCTGGCAAAGCTGCTACTCTGGCGGCAGGTCGTGCATCCAGGCGGCGGTCGCGCGGTGGATGTCCTGCCCTTCGCGGAAGGCCTGCAGCAGGTACTGGTCGCCCGACAGATGCGCCATGATGCGCAGTTCAATTTGCGAATAATCGGCCGATACAATCCTCCAGCCCGGCTCACCCGCGATGAAAGCCTTGCGGATGCGTCCGCCCTCCTCGGTGCGGATGGGGATGTTCTGCAGGTTGGGATCGGTCGAAGACAATCGCCCGGTAGCCGCGACCGTCTGACTGAAAGTGGTGTGCACCCGCCCGGTCAACGGATGGATCAACAGCGGCAGCGCGTCGATGTATGTCGATTTCAGCTTAGCGAGATGGCGGTAGCGCAGCAGCTTCGCCGGGACTTCATGCACCGGTGCAAGCCGCTCCAGCTCGGCGATGTCGGTCGAGTAGCCGAACTTGGTCTTGCGCCCGGCGGGCAGCTTTAGCCGGGTGTACAGCACCTCCGCCAGTTGTTGGGTGGAATTCAGGTTGAATTCCGCCCCAGCGGCGCGGTAGATTTCTTCCTGCAGCCGGTCGCACTCGACAGCGAACTCCTCCGACAGGACTTTCAGCAGTTCCACGTCCAGCGCAACGCCGGTGTGTTCCATGGTGCGCAAGACCTCGAGCAAAGGTATTTCTTGCCGGCACATCAGCTCGGTCAGCCCCTCCGATTCGATGCGCGGTTGGAAAAGGTTGGTCAGTTGCAGCGCGACGTCGGCGTCTTCGCAGGCGTATTCGCGGACCTCGTCCAGATCGACCTCTGCCATGCTGAGCTGCTTTGAGCCGCTGCCGATGAGTTTGGAGGTGGGGATTTTAGTCAGGCCCAAATAGGTCTCAGCGAGGACGTCCAGATTGTGCTGGCGGCCGGTGGTGTCCAGCAGGAAGGAGGCGATCATCGTATCGAAGACCACGCCCTCCACCGCCACGTCGTAGCAAGAAAGGACTTGCAGGTCGTACTTCAGGTTCTGGCCGGTTTTGGCAATGGAGGCGTCGTGGAAGACCGGCTGCAGGCGGTTGAGGATAAAGAGCGTCTCCGGCGAGGCATTTGGACGCAGCCGCGGCGCCGGCGGAGGCTGGTAGGCGGCCGGCAGCTTCTCGAAGTGGTTCACCGCCACGTACCAAGCTTCGCCCGCCGTCACGGCGAAGGACAGCCCCACCAGCTCGGCGCGCATGGGATCGAGCGAGGTGGTTTCGGTGTCCATCGACACCAGCGGCGCATGGCGAAGGATATCCACCAGCCGCCGCAGGTCATCGACGAGGGTGATGGCGTGATAGTCGCGCTTTGCGGCAGTTTCTGGTGGAGCAGCTTCAGCGGTAGGGGATTGGATATCATCCAGTTGGCTGAGGATGGAGGTGAACTCCAGGTCTCGCAGTCTCTGGCGCAAGGCCGGATTGTTCAGCGGACCGAAGGTCAGTTGGTGGGGTGCCGCATCGACGGGCGAATCGGTGTCGATGACGACCAGCTTATGCGACAGGCGGGCTTGCTCGGCGTACTGGAGCAGGTTGTCGCGGACTTTGGAGGGCTTCATCGACGGAGCTGCCGCCAATGCGGCTTCGAGGCTGCCATGCTCCTTCACCAACAGGACGGCGGTCTTGGGACCGACGCCGGGCACGCCGGGGACATTATCGACGGAGTCGCCCATCAGCCCTAACACCTCGATTACCTTCTCCGGCGGGACGCCGAACTTATCCTCCACACCGGCGGGGTCATAGACGACCGGCACGGGCTCCTTCTTAGTCGGCAGGGAATAGACCTTCACGCGGTCGGTTACAAGCTGATAGAAGTCCTTGTCGCCGGTGACGAGATAGACCTCCAGCCCGGCGGCTTCGCCCTGCCGAGCCAGTGTGCCCATAAGGTCGTCAGCTTCCCAGCCGGGTTTGAACAGGCGGGGGATGTTCAGCAGGTCGATGATATCGTACAGCAGCGGCAACTGCGCCCGAATGGACTCGTCCAGCGGGGGGCGGTTGGCTTTGTATTCGGGGAAGATGGCGTGCCGGAAGGTGGGCGCCGGGGTGTCGAAGGTGACAGCGAAGTAGTCGGGCTTCTCGCGGCGGAGCACCGCCAGCAGGGACAGCAGGAAGCCGTAGATCATGCCCACGTCCATGCCGTGCGAAGTCAGCGGCGTCTGCGACAGGGCGTGGAAGCTGCGGAACACCAGCGCCGAGCCGTCGATGAGGAACAGTTTTTTCATGGGGACTCCTTATGGCGAAGAGGATAATATAGGTTCCAACGGAAGCGCTGCGCAACCTAAAAGACTAACAGCAGATTTCGCAGATTAAGCAGATTGGGTGAAGGGATTCACAACAGATTAGGACTAGGATTTATTAAGGGGGCAGAAAATACTTGACACCCGCTGACATTTCCCAGAAAATAGCGCCTGCGACGCGTAGGTCGAGCCTCCGAGCCCGAGCGCCAATCTGCCGCAGCCTAGCCTGACCGCCAGTGTGCCG
>CAZCEM010000355.1:0-3432 GCA_964497555.1 uncultured bacterium | reverse complement strand
GCATGAACTCCTGTTCGTCACCAACGGGCAGTCTCCGGGCACCGCGCCTGGCAGCGTTGTCATTCCGGAAGGCGCTCAGATGGAACTCTCGGTCAGGATAAGTGAGATGGACGTGGACTCCACCCACGCGCAGGTGGGCGCTCAGAGCTTCCTCAAGGACGACGCGCTGGTGTTGGAGGACGACGACAAGGTCGTCGAAGCCGTCGTCAACCTGGGCAACGCCTACTTCCGATTGACCAACAGCATGCCCTTTAAAATCACCTGCGACATGGAGTTCACCAACATCGTCGATTCCCTGAACAATCCGCTTACTCAGGTCGCTGAAATAGCTCCCCTGTCGCCGTCAGAGAGTTATGTCCTCGAGCTGAACGACAGGATTATTCGGATGGACGTGAACGACCAGCGGCTGTGGGTTCAGAACCGCGTGAGCATCGAAGACACCCGCGTCACTATGTTCAACGACACGTCTTACCAGACCATCGCCGGCTATCAGGGCGTCAACGTGGAGTACTGGACCGATGAGTTGACCTTAAAATCCTACTCAGGCGTGCCTCATCAGATTGAAGTGGAGATTCCTGAGCAAACCACCGCGATAGACCTGCCGAGAGGCCCCAAGAATTTCAACTTCACCCGCGACACCTTGTTCATTCGAGTCCAGAACGACGCGGACTTCAAGGTGATGTTTAATCTTGATGTGATATCCTCGAACAGCGAATCCGGTCTAAGCGAAACAATTCACCATCAATCCCCCATCACCCCAGGCTACAATGTCATCACTATTCCCGACGTTGACGCGCTAGCCAGCGTGGTGCCCGACACCATCCGCGCGCTGGGCTGGATCGGTTTAGGGGACGTTTATTTCCCGGAAAACACGGGGAATATCCGCTATATCTCCGCCGACCAATGCTTCACCGGCAGCGTCAGGTTGAAATCAGCCCTCCGTCTCACGGCCGGCGAGTCGGTCTTTCTCATGGATCCGGTTTCGGTGAAAGAGAAGTTAGACTACGCGGTGCAGGACATGCTGATGAAAGTGCGCATCGTGAACGCTCTGCCCTTGTCGGGCATGATAAAAATAATGATGGGCAATGACACCACCGCCATGGACACGGTGCTGCAAACTTCGCTGCCGGTGCCTCCGGTGGGCGATAATCATCGGGTGGTAGAGCCTGTCGAAGAGAGACGCGAACTGGAGCTGAGGCCTGAGCAGATAGATATAGTCCGACGGCTGCCGCTCTACACTCAGCAGGAGATAGTCGTCTTCGGCACCGAAGGCGACACGGTGTGGATTTACGGGATGGACAGCCTGACTGTCCAAGCGTCGGTGAAATTCCATTATATCATCGACGTCGATAAGGAGAGCAATCGATGAAAAAGACCATTGTTCTCCTCTGGTCGGTTCTGGCGTTGATGATAAGCTGGCATCAGGACAGCCGGCCGCAGACCCTGCGCACCGGCCGCACGCACGGCTTAGGCGGTTCAGCAACCGGCGCCATGTTCGGGGTGCAGGCGCCGGGCTGGAATCCGGCTAATCTTGGATTAGCCGGCAATCCTCCTTTCACGCTTTATTTGCCGGCTTCCTTCGGCTTCTCCTTCGGCAACAACACCTTCACGCCGCAGTACATCACCCAGACCTTCGTCGAAGGCGACACACTGGACCAGTCTCAGAAAGAGGGCATCATCGACAAGCTGAAGTCCGATGATTTTCAATTGCACCTGTTGATGGGATTCCCGGTTTTGGGTTTTTCCGCGGGAAATCTGGCTGTCAACACCGAGGTACACTCCTTTCTGTATGCCCGTATGCCCTCGGATTTATTCAGGATGGCGCTGACGGGTCCGGTAGCCGATGAGTGGTATGACCTAAGGGACGTCAAAGAGCGGTCGGAGACTTACGGTGTCGCGTCGATGAGCCTGGCGAAAGCCCTCACACCGCCGTCTGCCTTTGAAGAACTAAGCCTGGGCATCACCTTCAAGTACATCTATGGAGGCGCGCTCGCTGTTCTGGCGGAGCACGAGGGTCATATCCGCGTAACCGAAGAAGTCATTGACGCTCAAGGGCATTTTCTCTATAAGCAATCGACGCGCGGCGACGGCGTGGGTCTAGACGTGGGCGCGGCCGGCTACTACCAGCCTCTGGATGCTTACTTGGGATTGACTCTGGGCAACGTCATCGGATCCATCCGCTGGACCGACGTGGAAGCCAAGGAGTACAACTTCAACCGGCTTGAGGGCATCTCCGTTGATTCGCTGATGCAGAATGAATACTGGAAGCATTTCTTCCATGACGCCGATTCAACTTATTCTGTTGGCGACCTGACGACGGCGCTGCCGGCGTACTTAATGCTCTCCACCGCGAAATACGTCCACCATAACAACATCCGGCTCTATGCCGTGTACTATCAGGGCTTAAACGAATCCCCGGCGCAGTCCTTCCGCCCGCGGTTGTCCTTGGGCAGTGAATTTTACTATCTGAAGGTTATTCCCCTGCGGCTGGGGATGGCGGTCGGCGGGTTGCAGGAGTTTGAGTTATGCGGGGGATTTGGTTTGGACCTGCCGGGTTACAACGTGAATCTGGGGATGTCCTGGCAACGGGGGATTGCGTTGGGCGCGAAGGGGTTCTCGATTGCCTTGACGCATTACATCGGCGCCGATTATACCATTCCCAGCAAGGAGAAGAAAGGTCGGAAGAAGCCTGCTGGCGCGGCGCTGCCTGTGGTTCAAGGCGCTGAGGCGACGGACTGGACCGTGGTGACTATGTCGGATTTGGGCTTAGCCGGCTTTGACAAGGGCGGCGAGAACTTCAGGGCGGTCTTTGATCCTTTGGGGCGCAATCCCGTCAAGTATCCGGTGTTCAGCGACGAGCCCTGGGCGAGCTTCTTCCAGGAGTCGGCGCTGCTGATTGGAAAGGCCCGGGTGGCGCTGGAAATAGCCAATCATCTGAAGGTAGGCACGCCGGAGGTGCTGAGCCGTTACGGCTTATCGACGACCAAGCCTTGCATTCCTTCCGGCTCGCCTTTGTATCCGTTTGTGACGCGCTCCTTAGCCAGGCTCGCCACGGACTTGGAGGGCATGATGACGACCGCGGATCGGCTGATAAACAACGCTCCCGCGAAATTCCCCAACGATAAAGAAGGTCAGAAGCGGTGTAAGGCGATGATAAAGGATTTGAAAGCGGTTAAGGAGGATTTGTACAACGCTCGGCGGGATTATGAGCGGTTCAAGCAGGCAGTGGAGGGGAAGAAGTAGCTGCATGGACTTACGGCGTGCCCAGCTTGTTGGACATGTTTCTTCTCTGCCGCATGGATTAACCGTCTCGGTTGACGAGCGGGACGCTTATCCTGCGCGAATACCGTTCCTGCGTCGCACAGGTCGGGCTTCCCGCCCGACTGCAGGGGATGGACGGGGTGGACGGGGTGGACAAGGTGGACAGCGGCT
>CAZCEM010000354.1:0-3434 GCA_964497555.1 uncultured bacterium | reverse complement strand
GCCGGAAATTATCGTAGAACCCAACCGCGGCAAGCTGTTCGACCGCGGCGGAACTGTGCAGGACGTGGCGATGGTGCTGCGCACCAACTTTGAGGGATTGGTTGCGACCACCTACCGCGAAAGCGGCGACGAGTTCGACGTCCGGGTGCGGCTGGAGGTGAAGGACCGCAGCGACGTGGACCGGGTGGGCGACCTGCTTATCCCGCTGAGAAGCGGCTTCGTGCCGTTGAAGGAGGTGGCCGACATCAAGGTCGGATCCGGTCCGACGAAGATTTCCCGTAAGAACAAGCAGCGCATGGTGACGGTGTCTGCCAACGTCGCCAGCGGCACCATGGGCGGGCTTCAGACGGTAATCACTCAAAAGCTGGAACTGCCCCCGACGCCGCCTTCGCAGCAGATGCGCGACATCTTAACCGGCACCAGCAGCAAAGTGCCGCTGCCCAGCCCTAAACTGCCGGCGGGCGTTACGGTTTATTATGGCGGCGAAGCCGAGATAATGGCTGAGTCGTTCACCAGCCTGCTGCAGGCGCTGGTGTTAGCGGTGATTCTGACCTATATGCTGCTGGCGGCCATTCTGGACAGCTACAAACACCCATTTATCATTATGATGACGCTGCCTTTGGCGCTGATAGGGATTTCTATGGCGCTGGTGATGACCGGCAAGACTATCTCGATGATTTCTCTGATGGCGATTGTGATGCTGGTAGGGATTGTGGTGAACAACGGCATCCTGCTTATAGACTACATCAACCAACTGCGCCGCGAGGGGCGGGGCTTGTACGAGGCGGTGGTGGAGGCGTGTCCGGTGAGGCTGAGGCCTATCATCATGAGCACTATGGCGACGGTGCTGGGCATGATTCCGCTGGCGCTAGGACTGGGCGCAGCGGGCGAGATGCGCAGCCCTATGGCGGTGGTCACCATAGGCGGACTGCTGGTCTCGGCGGTGTTGACGCTGGTGCTGATACCGACGTTGTACGTGATGATGGAGGCGAAGGGTGAGCGCGAGGGGACTTATTCAATACAATAATCCAGCGATAACGTGCCCCAGGGTGAGGACATCCTGCGCCACGATCATTCTTACCGCCGGATTAGGATCTTAGAGTTGTTTGATGCTCGACCTTCTGCCTCTGCGGCGTAAGGGCGCTCGCGGTAACCGTCAATCCAATCATAACTCCCCCCGGCCCCGGACGCGCTGAAATCCGCACCGGATTGGCGTCGTTGATGAGCGGCTTGGGCACCGTGAAGAAAAAAGCGTCAACCAAGCTAACCGCCCAAACCGCTCCCATCACCGTCATCGCGCTCCGAAACTGCCCCTGATAATAGCCCATCTTGTCCCGGTCGCCGAGTACATCCCGATAGCGCGTCAGCGTGGTCGCCGGATCGGTCTCGTTTCGATAGAGCGATAGATGCCCGTTGTAGTTCTCCTGATAGTGATGATACCGGTTTGAGCAGTAATAAGCGTAGCCCGCTGACGCCAGGTAGCCCATGAAATAACCCCAGCCGCGTTGATGCCCGTTGTCAACCTGCCCCTTGCCCGGTAATAGGACGTTCGACACGATGGCGCGGTAGTACTGCTCCCGCCATTGCTCATAGATAGCGCTGGACAGCGTAACCTCCACCGCCGCCGTCCGTCCGGAATCAACGTTCACCACCGTCCGGTAAGCCGCAAAGCCCGACAGCTTCACCACGACCTCGTGCCCGCCGACGCTCAAGCCCTCCGCTGTAATCGGCGCCCGGCCATAAAACTTCCCATCGATGCGCACCTCCGCGTGGGGCGGGATCGTCCGGATCGTCAGGCTGCCGGTGGACGATGGCTCGACTGCCATTCCCGTCATTGTAAAAAACAGCAGTAATCCCAGCCCGGCGAGCCGCTGACGGCTTCGGCAGCGAGCGAATGCTTGAGTCAACATCACGGCCAGATGTAGTGGTTTTTCTTCATTTCTGCAACCCACTCGTTAAACACCCGCTCGCGCTCCTGCCCCAAGGCATACATCTCCAGCAACGCCCAGTCGTCGGTGGGATTGACCTCCCGCGCCGCCTTACGGTCGTCCAACCGAACAATGTGCATCCCCAGCGTGGTGCGGAAAAGCTCGGATATTTCACCCACTTCCAATCCGCCGATCGCGGCGGCGAATTCCACTGGAAGCTCCGACGCGGCGATGGGATCGAAATGCCCGCCCTTGGGCGCAGAATCTTCGTCGTCGGAGTACTTGCGAGCCATGTCCGAGAAGGCTTCCCCCGCCAAAATGCGGCCGCGGAGCGAGTCAGCTCTTACACGTGCCTGCTCCCAGTCCCCGACTGTGGGAGTGAGCTGGATGAGGATGTGCTGCGAGGATATCCGCTCACCCTGCCGTTCGATGAGCTTGATGAGGTGTAATCCGAAGGGAGTCTCCACCACCTCGGATATTTGCCCCGGATCCAGCGCGTAGGCGGCTTCCTCGTAGGACGGCACCAGATCGCCGCGGTTGGTGAAGCCTAACCTGCCGCCTTCGGGCGCGGAAGGCCCATCGGACTCGGCTTTCGCCAGCGAATCGAAATCAGCCCCCGCCAGCAGCAGGTCCCGCAGACGGGTGATGCGCGCGTCGGCTTGGGCGCGGGCTTCGGGGGAGGGCTTGACTTCGATAAGGATGTGCGAGAAGGTCACCTTTTCCGGCATCTCGGGTATCTGGTCGCGGTTCTCAGCGTAGAAATCCAGCACCTCCAGACGACGGACGTGGACGTTCATTATCTTTCTCTGCTTCAGCATGTCTATCAGCAGCCCGTCGCGGACGCCTTCGCGCATCTCGCGGCGGATCTTTGCCAGCGGTTTGCCGAAGTACTCGACCAGTTTCTCCTCCGAGCCGACCTGCGCAGTCAGGGCTTTAATCTTCTTGTCGAGTTCCTTATCGACCACGCGGTCTTCGACGTTCAGGGTTTCCTCGGCAGCCTTGGCGAGCAGTACCTTCTGAGTGATGTAGGCGTCAACGACCTGCCGGCGCAGCTCGGCGACCTTATCGGCTGGGGGGTAGCGGATGCCGCTTTCGAGCAACAGGGTGTTGACGCCATAAGCGACGTCGGATTCGAGGATGATTTCTTGATCGACTATGGCAGCGATGCTGTCTATGACTTCTTCGTCAGCGCGAACTGCCGCGGGAAGAGCCAGCGCGGTCAGCAGCGCTGCAAGCAGGATAAGGTTTCGGAAACGGAATTTCATCAGGCTTTGTATCTTTCGGGTTTGGTATGTCCTCCTGCCGGGGTAGGTCGGGCTTACAAGCCTGACGCAAAGGCAGATGGATAAAAAGGTTGCGGATGGCGACAGGCGCCTTTAAATCTATTTAGGGTTTGCTGAAAAACTCCCGATTTTTTTGCTGTTTGGTGCTCTCTTTTGGCTTGAACTCCGCCTCGCTGTCATTTCCCAGAAAATAGCCCCCTTTTACCGCGTAGGTCGGGCCTCT
>CAZCEM010000353.1:0-3439 GCA_964497555.1 uncultured bacterium | reverse complement strand
GAAGTCCGCCCTCAAAGAGAAAGGGGCAGTTTTCTGGGAAATGACAGCGCGAAACTTCAATAATTAAGCGGGGCGTCCGGGCGGCGACTCTTTTTACCAATTTAAGAAAAAGTCCCACTGAAATCAAGTGATTTCGGTTATTTTTTCTCTTGCTGCAAGGAAATCCGACTTCCGGGTCGAGCTTCTTGGCTCAAGGTCGAAAAGGCTGCTTAGGAGAAACATGTCCAGCAAGCTGGACATGCCATAAAAAGCGATTATCTCACCAACGTAACCTTCTGGATGGCAGACCTGTGTCCGGCTTCCAATTTTACGAAGTAAAGACCCGAACCAGCTTGCTGGGCTAACCAGATGACCGAATGGACGCCGGCGGCTTTCGGTCCTATGTCAAGGTTTTCTATCCGGTGGCCGGTGAGGTCGTACACAGCGAGCCTGACCGCTGCGGCTTCGGGCAATGAATACTCGACTGTCAGTTGGCTGTTGAACGGATTCGGGCGGATGGAAACGAAGCGGAATTCCATGGGCAGGGAATTGCGGTCTCTGACGAAAGAGGGCGCTTCTACAATCAACTGCCAACGGTCTGTTGAGCGAGTGGTAAGTTCGCCGTCGGTCGCTTCCACCCACCAGAGCATCGGTACCGTAAGCAGCTCTTCCGAAACGACGCCGAGACCTCGAAAAAGGCTGTCGAGCAGCATGGTGCATGAAATGTCCTCGCCCGTGCTTATCGTCAAAGTTGTATCCATCCGCTGATAGACAACGTGAAAGAACAGGCTGTATTCGATGAAATCGCCCGGATCGACGTTCAACGACGCCTCCCAACTGAACTCGACGTTATATTCGCCCTGCCTCACCCGATAACCATCGGCAGGCGTTAAGAGCGGGAACTCAGCCGGAGGGTCATTGACTGGATTGATGGTCAGGTTGAATTCGCATTCTGCGGTGGCTTCCATTGGATCAGCAGCGGTAACTGTGATCCGCAGGGGATTATCCGTGAAGAAATTGGCTTGGGGATGAATGTACAGGACGCCCCTCTCAATCCCCATGCCGGCTTCAACCGCAGCGCCAGCAAAAAAATAGACCAACGCATCATCGTCAGGATCATCGAAGGTCTCTGTTAGGTCTTGAATGTTGATCCAGCCGCAGTCTTCTTCCACTTCCACGTCGGCAATGCCTTCAATTAGCACCGGTGGCCGGTTCACATTTATCACCAGAATTGAAAGGTTAAAGCTCGCAAAATCCTCATCATCCGATACGGTTACTAAAGCGGAATATCTGCCGGCGCTCTCGAAGTCAGTTTGCCAAATAAATGAGCCCGTCCCATCACCGTTGTCGGTCAGACTCGCCTGACGGGGAAGATTACGGGGGTCGAGCGTTAATGTCAACTCGTCGTTATCCACGTCCGATGCGGTGAGGGCCAAATCTATTAACGTCCCTTCAAAGACGACGATAGTGTCTCGTGGAAAATCAATCCACACCGGCGCGTCGTTCACCGGATTTATCGTCAACAGGAACACGTCTTCTATCACGTCATCGCGTTCAGGCAACCTTTGTCTGTTGGCTGAAAGAACGGAACGGACTGTCAATTCTCGACTCTGTATAACCGGTGAATATCCAACATTCACGTTTGAGGATAAAGGTCTTCGCCCGTCCGAGGGAAGAGCCAGCCTCAGCCGGTCATGGCCGTCGTCGGCCGTTAGGGTTATCTCCAAATCGGCAGCGAAGTAGTTTGCGGGGCTGTTGATGGTCAGGACGTTGGTTTCGTCCTCGATGCTCACGGTCAGCGGTTCCGGCGCCTCGACCGAAAACGTGAAGTTATCGCCGTCTTCATCAAGGAATACTTCGTCAAGGTCGGCGATAATCCAAGGACCGGTATCTTCGTTCACGTCCAGGTCTGCTATCGGCGAGCCCACCACAGGCGGATGATTAAGGTCTATTATTTCTATGATGACCGCAATCCGCTCGGTCCGGCGAGAGGCATCAGCAACCTGGAATATTGGACTGTAAATTCCATCATCCCTATGGTCTGTATGCCAAGAGAAGGTTACACTCAGGTCGCCGTTGTTCACAAAATCCGCGCCCCGCTCCACCGTCCCGTCGTCATCAATCATTGAAAGCGTCAGTTCATCTCCTTCAAACTCAAGATCGACGTCATTGGCTTGAATTGTGAACTCCAACAACTCCCCGGCTGACACTAGAAACTCTTGCGGCGGGTCAATCCAATAGGGAGCATCATTTATTGGATTGACTACTACCGTGAATAAGTCATCCGTGGTGCCATCCCGGTGGGGCTGGCGGGACAGCAGTGAAGTACTTCCGTTGATGTGAACAGCTCTTACATCATTGTCTAAAGCATTTCTTACCGAGCGGACGTCCCGTATATTCTCGCTCCTTTGCGCCTTTGTTGGAACCAGGCGGACGTCTCGCAGCGCCATCAACCTTCTTCCGCCCTGCTCATCGGAGGCGGTTACTTGAACTTCGAGTCCCTCGGTGTTGAAATTCGCGGGACAGTCGAGCGTGAGCACGTGCCCTTCGCCGCCGATTGAAGCCGTCAACGACTCGGCGGCTTCAACGATGAAAGATAGTTCCTCTCCTTCGGGGTCATTGAAAACCGTGTCGAGAGCCGCGATTTCCCAGGGACCTGAGTCCTCATCGAAGGTCAGGTCGCCAATTTCGTGGACTATCTCCGGCGGGTTGTTCCCTCCGATGGCGTGAAGCGGAACCAGCACCTGGTTTCTCTCCGGATCGTCGGACAGGATGGTCAATAATCCCTCAAAATTGCCCATCTCTTCCGGGGCAAAACTCACCGCTAAAATATCCGAACTAGCAGGATGAATGATGAATTCCGCGTCAAAGCCAACGCTGAAATACGCTCCCTCCACCGTGACGTTCTGCACCATGAGGTCGGCAAGTCCTTCGTTGCTGATGGTCAATGGCAACTCGGCTATCTGACCTAAGAGAACCGGTTCGAAGTCCAGAGCTTCAGGTGAGACGGATATCCGAGGCACAAGGTGGTTGTAGGATAAAGCGCCCATATCAGCGCGGGTGCTGTCGGGATCGAGGGCGGAGGCGTCATCGCCGGCGTCGATGCAGGGGCTGTTGGAGAGCAGCCGGAAGTCGCCGTTGTCCAAATCGACAAACATCGGATCGGCGTTTATATTGCCGTTGCCCCAGGTGATTTGGCAGTTGTTGTTGGTGATGATGCCCTGCGGACCGCCTTCCAGGTTGGAGAAGGCGACCGAGAGCTGGTTTCTTGCTCCGGTCCCGGAAGTGAAGGCTGTGTTCGGATCATTTGCCCAAACGATGCCGTTGGTCATTGTAACTCCGGCACCGTCGCGGACGTACATGCCGACGCCCCATCGGGCGGTGTTGCCGACCACGGTGCAGTTAAAAAGCTGCGGGGCAGCGCCGTCGCGGCAATATAATCCCGCGCCGCCAGTATTCG
>CAZCEM010000352.1:0-3459 GCA_964497555.1 uncultured bacterium | reverse complement strand
AGGTCGGGCTCAGAGGCCCGACCTACGCGTTCCCCAGGAGCTATTTTCTGGGAAATGACAGCGCGACGGCTTCTCAGACGCTAGATCCCCCACGTCAGCCTTATATTTTCTCATAAAAGAGAGTTTTTCAGCAGACCCTAAGTATTCCAAGCGGGACCTTTGCATATCGCATTATTTGCCAAATCCGGTCATTATATGCACACCGTCAAACGTATCGTTCGCAGGCTCGCTGTTTAAAGGAATCTGACGCGTAGATCTTCAGAGACACTTGACCTTGAAGGGAAATTATCTTATATTTATATTTAAATGGGTGATGGCTGAAAAGGTCTGATTCAATTCGCCTTTTCAGATGGGAATTCTTCCCGCTTCCCTACGGAGCTGCAGCCGAAGAAATGATTCAATGGAGGATTAACATGCGAAGCGCACGACTTCTCACGGTCTCTTTTTTGTTGTTGACCGCAATGCTAGACGTGGTTTTCTCAGCAACCTTGCGAGTTCCGCAAAACTATCCCAACATCCGCACCGCGCTCGCTGCGGCACACGCAAGAGACACGGTCCTGGTCGCCGACGGCACCTGGACCGGCGTCAACAACATTGGCTTGACCATTACCGCCAACGTCACCCTCAAGTCGGTGAACGGCGCGGCCGCCTGCATCATCGACGCTGAAAACACAGATCAATCCCGCGGTTTTACTCTCTCTGCGGGATGCGTCCTGGCCGGCTTCAAGATGCGGCGCTCCAAGTTTGAAATGCTGACCGCCACCAGCATAAATGGTTTCAACATTAATAACTGCGTCATTGAGAACTGCGTGCCCGATTCACCGCACGTGGTCACCGCAATCAGCGGGGGGCGGGGCGTAATCGAGTTCTGCATCTTTCAGAACAATCATGCGGAACAAGCCGGCGGCGCGATTACCTTGACCAATAATGCCAATCTGACGCTGCGCAGTTGTTACTTCACATCCAACCAATCCGACATCTCCGGAGGCGCGATATATATCACGAGCGGCTCGGATGTGGTCATGCGCAACTGCATCTTCACCGGCAACAGGTGCTTTTGGTACGGAGGCGCTGTAGCCGACACGCTGCTCGGAAGCACGGCTGACATCATGTTCTGCAATTTCATAAACAATACTACGAGCGCCTGGGGCGGAGGTTTCTACAAGGATACCAACTGCGACGCCGTCATCGTGAACAGCATCTTTTGGGGGAACACCGTCCAGACTGAAAACGGCTCTCAGATAGCCGCGCACCTGCAGAACCAAAACCATCGCCTCAACATCCATCACTGCATCGTCCAGGGCGGGGAGGACCAGGATGCCGGTTGGTTCGGCGATAATCTAATCACCGAGCGGCCCCGCTTCGAGCGAGGCGCCCACGCGCCGTTATGGGGACCGGACAGCTACTTCATCATCCAGAACAGCAGCGCCATCGACGCGGGCAGCGCGGCGGTCGCCGACTTAGGCATGGATGTGTTCACCACTCATCGTCAGGCTGTTCCCGACCAAGGCATCGTGGACATCGGCTTCCACTACGATATGATCCTGTTTCATGAGCTGGGCAGGTTCACCGGCACTATTCTTGACGCGGCCAACAACATAGGTTTGGGCGGCGCGGAAGTACTCACCTCCCTGGGACAGCGCGTGTTGACCAACGGCAGCGGCGTGTTCAACTTGGCTGACGCCATCGCTGAAACCACCTTCACAGCCACCTTTCGCAAATCCTTTTACAACGATTCCTGCATCACCGACCTGTTTATCGCTGAGAACGAAACCTTGGTTGTCAACTGCGCCCTGCTGCACCCAGAGTTCACCATTACTCCCAACAGCATTCAAGCGACGGTTGACTCCACCATCGACCGCGGCATTGACACTGGCTTCGTGGATTTGACCATCGCCAATTCCGGCAACGGACCACTAATATGGGATTCTAAAATCGAGCTCGTAGGTGATGTGAACATCGATCCCTGGACTCGGCGTCAAACCCTCATGGTGGGTGAGATCCTGGGTTACGATAACTCTAAACGCGCTAAAGGCGTCGCCTTTTTAAACGACAAATTTTACGTGAACTTCCGCTACGGAACCTCCAACGACACCAACAAGGTTTATGTGTTTTCGCGCGAAGGGGAGGTACTCGACAGTTTCTCTCAATTCAGCGCCTCCCAGAACGGCATGACCGACGCTGCCTGGGACGGCACGCTGCTGTGGGGCTGCGACGGCAATATGGTCTATGGCTATACGCCTGAAGGCGTGTTAGCCACCAGTTTCATCGGACCCTTGAACATCGGGCGGTACATCACTTACGACCCTCAGCGAGAGACGCTGTGGATCGCTTTTACTACCAACGATATCATGGGTGTGGACCGGCAGGGCAATCCGGTGGAGGGGAGCCCGCTGCGCCGCAAAGGGCTGCGGCTTTATGGCGTGGCATACTGGCAGGATGATCCCCAGGGCTATCAGCTTTATATCATCAGCCAGCTTTCAAACGATCCCATCGGTTACATTTACAAGATGAACATAGAGGATGGAGACACCTTGTTCGTCCGTTCCCTCAGCACACCCGTCGGCAGTCCCATAATGCCCGAAATCACCTGCGACATGGATCCTTACACGGTCAACTTTATCTGCCTGTGTGAAGGGCTCCAACCGGAAGGCGGCGACCGGGTGTTGGTCTATATGCTGGCAGGCAACACCGCTTGGATGATGCTGGACCAGACCTCCGGACGCATTGAAGGCGGAAATCAGACCAATTTGCAGATGGCGTTGTATAACCAGCGCTTCTCAATCGGCTCGTACCACGGGCAGCTGACCATCACCCACAACGCGGAAGGGCGGGAGATTGTTATGCCGATAACGTTGACCATACGGGACGGCAGACTTGCGCCCTTTACTCGGGAGTTCGCGCCGACGGAGTATTCGCTCCAACCCGCCTATCCCAATCCCTTCAATGCGGAAGCGTGTCTGAACTACACCCTGGCGGCGCCGGGTGTGGTGTCTCTGAGGGTGTATGACCTGGCGGGGCGGGAGGTCGCGACATTAGTCGATGAATACCAGTCTGCTGGTCAATTCAACGTTTCTGTTGACGCGGGCGGCTGGAGCGCGGGGATTTACCTAGCGAGGCTGGAAGCCGGCGGCCGATGCTGCACCACCAAGCTCGTTTGTTTGAAGTAAGTTTGAAAGTTTGAAAGTTTGAAAGAGGTGGCGCGGGGTGTCATCACCCTGCGCCTTCTCGTAGGTTCTTGCAGGGCGGACCTTCAGAGTCTGTTCGATAATTTTCAAAACCGACCCGAAGCGAACCTCTCCGCTGTCAATCCGAACCTCTCCGATGTCATTTCCCAGAAAATAGGTTCTCCGCGTAAGTCAACCTCTCGGTTGACAAGCGGGACGCTTGTCCTACGCGACCTGTTTTCATCCTTCGTGGTGGGGAAGCCACCATGACAATTCCCGCGAAAGCGGGAAA
>CAZCEM010000351.1:0-3474 GCA_964497555.1 uncultured bacterium | reverse complement strand
CGACCTACGCGTCGCAGGCGCTATTTTCTGGGAAATGACAGCATGTTCAATAGATTCTGCCCCCATTATTAAGACGTCTTTGCCTTAAAACGGCATAGATATTGCTTATTAATATTATACTATTTGTAACTCTTATTTGAGAATGGGGAGCAGCCATGCGGCTTGGCTACTCTGCCACCGGCGGTTGACTCCGTAACCATGAGGAAAGGGAACCCATGAACTGCAGAAAGCATCTTTGTTTTTTAATCCTCGCCACGATCCTGGTTGGAACGTTGCCGATCCTCGCTGGCAACCAATGGACGCCTAAACAGGGCTTTCCCATCCGCCAGGGCTGGCATATTGAATGGTTTCGCGCCGGCGAAGGACGGGATGTGGGGCAGAACCTCAATGAAGCTGCCATCACTTGGTCTGACTGCCGGAACGGCGACCGGGGCGTATTCACACAAATACTGGACGTCAACGGCAACCTGAAATTCTCTGAAAACGGGCTGAAGGTTGCTGATTCGACGGGTCGTCAGGAGGATCCCGGCGTGTGGCCTGACATCGACGGAGGCTGGTTCTTTGCCTGGGAGGACTTCGACCGGTGGGTGGATGACCAGGGCACCGTTCACGGCGACACGCTGGGCGATATCTACTGCACCAAGATAGATGCTGAGGGTCAGCGGCTGTGGGGCGACGAGCGCGGCGTTCCCGTCTGCGTCGTTCCCGGCATTCAAGAAAACGTCCGCATCGTCCACGACGGACAAGGCGGCTGCATCATCGCCTGGTTGGACAAGCGCGGCGGCGATCCGAACAATATCTATGCTATGCACATCACCGCCCATGGAGAGCCTGATCCGGGCTGGTCGCTAAACGGCAACGTTGTAGTAGCGGCGGCCGGCGAGCAGGCCAGCCACACGGCGGACGTCGATGGCGTCGGCGGTATGATTATCGGCTGGAAGGACGGACGCGAGGTCGGCAACTCGGACATCTGGGCGCAGCGCATACTGGCTGACGGTACGCTCTTCTGGGGCAACGGTGAAGGGATTCTGGTGTGCAGCAACGGTGCCAATCAAGATTCTCCGAAACTGTGTCCCGACGGCCGCGGCGGCGCGTTCTTCACCTGGGTCGATGACCGCAACCGCCAGCAGACCAACAAGGACATCTACGCCCAACGCGTCGACGCCAACGGCAATCTGATGTGGGGCGCCGCCAATGAAGGAGTTCCGCTGTGCACCGCGGAGCAAGAGCAGGTCGAAAATCGCATCATCATCACCGAACCGGGCACCGCTATCGTTCTGTGGCAGGACAAACGCGCCAATGGGCAGGAATATGACATCTACGCCCAGCGGATCAACGGCGAAGGTCAGATGGTCAAGACCTGGCAGCCCGAACAGGGACGACCGGTGGCTGTCGCCGCCCGCAACCAGCAGGAAGCGCGCATGTATCCCGACGGCCAAGGCGGCGCGTTCTTCGCCTGGGAAGATGAGCGGGACGCTGGCTATCCGGAGATCGACATCTGGGCGCAGCGCCTGAACGTGAACGGAGCGCCTCAATGGGCTGAGAACGGCATCCCCGTCTGCCGCGTGGCGAATACTCAGCAAGCCCCGCTCCTCCGCCGCACCGCTGAGGGCGGCGCGTTTATAGCCTGGCAGGACCAGCGTTCGGGCAGCTTCCACCTCTACGGGCAGAAGCTTAGACCCAACGGTACGAGCGCCTGGACGGAAAACGGCATCCCCTTGGCGGCAGGTCTCAGCCAAAACGCCACCAACCAGCAGCTCATCCCCCGCTATAACGGGCCCAACACCTTCGCAGTGGTTTGGTCAGACGGACGGTACGGCGTCCGCGGCTCCATCCCCTTTATTCAACTCTGCGTTGACAACTTCCAGGAAGCCAAGGTCGAAACGCTGCTGCATCAGGACGGCATTCCGATGATCGCCGCCAACGTCATCGGCGGCGCCATCAATCCTCGAGCCTTCGCGGCTGGAAACGGCGAAATCATCACCGTTTGGCAGGACCAGCGTCAAGGGCAGAATCACTCCATCTATATTCAGAAAACCAATTCCGACGGCGAGATGGTCTGGGGTCCCTCCGGCATCCGGGTGGCGGAATTCCCCTATGACCAAGCCCTGCCTTACGCCTGCACCGACGGCGACGGCGGAGCGATTATCGCTTGGAAAGCCCCCACAAATGACGACTATTTCGACATCTACCTGCAGCGCATCGACCACGCCGGACGTCGCATGTGGGGCGAAGCGGGACTGCTGCTGACTGGCAATCGGGTTGACGAGTTTGTCGAAGGGATCGTTTCCGACGACCAAGGCGGCGCGGTGGTGGTGTGGATAGGTCAGAACCGCGACACCGACGACGACCTGTACATCCAGCGGGTTGACGCCGACGGACATCGGATGTGGTCCGAAGGAGGTGGTCTCACGCTGTCAATGGACCGCAACAAGCAGCATTACTCGGTCATTGCCAAGCATCCGGAAGGCTTTGTTGTCGCCTGGGTGGACGGACGCGATGAGGACAGCGGTCAATCGCAGGATGACATCTACGCCCAATTCATCGAGCCTGACGGCACTATGCATTATCGTCAAAACGGCGCTGGAATATTCACTGACGAATACTTCCATCAGTTAGCGCCGACTATCGCGGTTGACACCGAAGGTTACATCTGGTTAGCGTGGGAGGACAACCGACACAGCGACGGCGCGCAGCAGAAGGACATCTACTGCCAAAAATTCACGGCTGCGGCTCAACAGGACAATCCCAACTATCCCAACTATATGTTCGATTTGAACGGGAAAGCCGTCTGCACCGCCCTAAGCGATCAAGCGGTGCCAGACATCTCATCGGACATGCGCGGGGGCGTATGGGTAACGTGGGAGGATTATCGCAGCGGTGTATGGTCGGATGTGTATTGCACTCATCTGCAGAGCAGCGGGGATCCTTATCCACCCTTCCACGGCAACGGCAATTTGGTTTGCGACGCCACTCACAAGCAAAACGGTCCCGTCATTGATGTAATCCGTGACGATGGAAACACCGGCGCTGTTCTGTTATGGGAGGACAAGCGCGCCACCGGCAAGGAAGAGCTGTCCAACGCGTTCGTTCAGCGGGTGGATGACTTCATCTTCAGCGCGCCTCGAATCAGCGAGCCCAGTCTGCCGCGCGGCTACAAACTCGAGAGCGTCTATCCCAATCCCTTCAACGAGCAAGCGGTGGTGTGCTTCGTGACCATCGGCGGAGAATTAACGAGGCTGGCGCTTTATGACGTCAACGGGCGCTTCGTACAGGAATTCGCGTCCGGCCGCTGGGACGCTGGTCGGCATCTGGTGATGCTTGACGGCCGCAATCTGGCAGCAGGCTCGTACATCGTGAGGATGACGGTGGGCGAATCCAGCGTGGAACGGGCGGTACAGTTGCTCAAGTAGCCTTCCTTTTAATACCAATTAGCTTTCAAACAGTCATTATTCAGTAAAACAACCCCCCTGC
>CAZCEM010000350.1:0-3479 GCA_964497555.1 uncultured bacterium | reverse complement strand
TTCCCGAGCGGTCAAAGGGATCAGACTGTAAATCTGCCGGCGAAGCCTTCGGAGGTTCGAATCCTCCCCTCCCCACTCAGTCAAGATACCACGCGCAGCGACGGTTCGGTGGGCGGAGGCTCTGCGGGGAGCGTATCTCTGTTCTTTTGACGCGCGGGAGTAGCTCAGTTGGCTAGAGCATCAGCCTTCCAAGCTGAGGGTCGCGGGTCCGAATCCCGTCTCCCGCTCAAAATCAGTTTGGTTGAGCATAACAAGGAGGTCAACATGGAATCCCCAGATAAAATAAACGACATAGAACGATTGCTCACTGAGTATCGGGAGGGGATGGCGAGCCAGCGCGCGAATACGAACCTCGTCTACTCCTGGACCGGGAACATCCTCTTGATCCTGTCCACCGCTCTTCTATTGTACGGGAACAGCGCAGAGACAGCCAAGGCCTTTTATCCGATAATGGTCTTTGCCATACTGCTGATGGTTCTATGGTACGGCATGACTGAGACATTCGTTTTTTATATACGGCAGGAACTGATCCGCATTAATGAGATTGAGGAGCTGCTTGGTATGAAACTTATGAGTGGCGCTCGCGACGAAATACAGGCTAAAGGTTGGAAGTCAAAGTTCGTTGAAGCGAGGTCATACGTTCGGCTTTTCACCTTAGTGTACATCTTAATCTGGATTTTTATGTCTTGGTTGAAGTTCCGGTGGATTTGAGCTTATCTGGCTCGCTCGCATAGCTCAGCCGGTAGAGCGCGTCCTTGGTAAGGACGAGGTCATCGGTTCAAGTCCGATTGCGAGCTCGATTTAAATTATTTTTTAGTGGATAACTTCCGCTCCAGACTTAGAGCGGAATTTGTCAATCGTGTCCAAGGGAGGCCTTAAAAATGGCGAAGGAGAAATTCGTCCGAGACAAGCCGCATGTGAACATCGGCACCATCGGACATGTGGATCACGGTAAAACGACCCTGACGTCAGCTATCACAATGTATCTGGCGAAACAAGGCTTGTCCGCGGTGCGCACGTTCGATTCCATCGACAATGCGCCCGAAGAGAAAGCGCGCGGCATCACCATCGCCACAGCGCACATTGAATATTCGACTAAGGCCCGTCACTACGCGCATGTCGATTGCCCCGGTCACGCGGACTACGTGAAGAACATGGTGACCGGCGCGGCTCAGATGGACGGCGCAATCGTGGTGGTGGGCGCCAACGACGGACCCATGCCCCAAACCCGCGAACACATCCTGCTGGCGCGGCAGGTGAACGTGCCGTACCTTATCGTGTTCATGAACAAGACCGATCTGGTCGATGACCCGGAGCTTATCGAACTGGTTGAGCTGGAGATGCGCGACCTGTTGAACACCTACGAGTTCCCCGGCGACGAGATCCCCATCATCAAAGGCTCGGCGCTGAAAGCGATGAACACGCCGGACGATCCGGAAGCGACCAAGTGCCTGCAGGAACTGCTGGATGCGGTTGACAGCTACATTCCAACGCCGGTCCGGTCGATCGAGAAGCCATTCTTGATGCCGGTGGAGGACGTTTTCACCATCACCGGTCGCGGCACCGTGGGAACCGGTCGTATCGAGCGCGGTATTGTGAAAGTCGGCGACGAACTGGAACTGGTGGGCTTAGGCGCCCGCCGCAAGACGGTTTGCACCGGCGTTGAGATGTTCCGCAAGCTGCTGGACGAAGGGCAGGCGGGCGACAACGTGGGACTCTTACTGCGAGGCGTTGACAAGAAAGAAGTCGAGCGGGGGATGGTGTTGTGCAAGCCGGGCTCGATTACGCCTCACACGAAGTTCATGGGCCAGGTCTATGTGCTGTCAAAGGAAGAAGGCGGCCGTCACACGCCGTTCTTCGCCGGCTATCGTCCGCAATTCTATTTCCGCACCACAGACGTTACGGGTGCCGTAGCGCTTCCGGAGGGGCGGGAGATGGTGATGCCGGGCGACAACGTCGAGATAACGGTGGACCTGATCACGCCCATCGCGCTGGAGGAGAACGTGCGGTTCGCTATCCGGGAAGGCGGGCGCACCGTCGGCGCGGGCATGGTCACCAGGATTTTAGAGTAATTCAATCTTTGAGCGGCTCCGGTCTGGCGAACAGCGCGGTCCCGTTTGAACTCAACGTTCGGGTGTTGAAACATGCGTGAGCTGGTGATACTGGCTTGTAACGATTGCAAGCGCCGCAACTACACGACGATGAAAAACCGTCGCAAACAAAGCGGCCGCATCGAGCAGAAGAAATATTGCTCCCACTGCAATAAACGCACAATCCATAAAGAGTACCGCTAAAGGGCTGACAGGTCTGTAGCTCAACTGGCAGAGCATCGGTCTCCAAAACCGAGGGTTGGGGGTTCAAGTCCCTCCAGACCTGCTTCATCTCACAGGAGGAACGGTGTTCGAGAAAGCAGTCAAATACGTCGGTGACGTGAAGCAGGAGATGTCCAAGGTCATCTGGCCCACGCGCGCGGAGCTGCGCGAGAGTTCGGTCATCGTGGTCATCCTGTCGCTGCTGATGGCGGTTTTTATTTTTTGCATCGACCAGGTCCTGAACCTGTTTCTTAAAATTATTTTTTAATGATGATGACGGGCGAAGGTGGAACTAATGAATGAAGGGGGGACTCAATGAGTGAAGCCAGCGTTAAGCGTTATTACGTGTTGAGGGTGTTCACCGGGCAGGAGAGCCTCGTCAAGTCTTACCTGACGCAGGAAGTCGAACGGCTGAAGCTGCAAGATAAGGTTGGCGAGGTCTTGATTCCCTCTGAAAACGTCATCGAGATGAAAGACGGCAAGAAACGCGAGCGCAACCGGGTGTTTTTCCCCGGCTATATTCTCATCGAGATGATTCTGGACGCCGCCACCCAACACCTGATATCCAACGCCCCCAGCGTCATCGGATTCGCCGGCAATCCCAAGGATCCTCAACCTCTGCGTAAGGATGAAGTCAACCGCGTGCTGGGGCGGGTGGAAGAGAAACGCGGGCAGGTCGTCCTGGAAATTCCTTTCCAAGTGGAAGACAAGGTCAAAATTAACGATGGTCCCTTCAAGGACTTCATCGGCTCCATCAAGGAGATAAACCAAGAAAAGCGCAAACTGAAGGTGCTGGTCTCCATCTTCGGCCGTTCAACGCCGGTGGAAGTGGATTTTCTTCAGGTAACGACCAACTTGACGCTGTAAAGCGGTCCGGCACAGTAGGATAAGCGTCTCGCTTGTCAACCGGGACGGTTAACCTACGCGACAGGTGAAGATTTTTTCAAAGGACTCAACAGCGACGGTTCGATTCCCAGCTGCAGGATCCTGACCCGGGCGGTCTAAGGTGTCCGGGGTGAGCTTTTAAAGGTTAGATACAATGGCTAAAAAGAAAATAACAGGCTTTGTTAAGCTCCAGATAAAGGGCGGGCAAGCCAATCCTTCGCCGCCGGTGGGTCCGGCCCTGGGTCAGCGGGGCGTCAACATCATGGAGTTCTGCAAGGCGTT
>CAZCEM010000349.1:1434-3479 GCA_964497555.1 uncultured bacterium | reverse complement strand
AAGAGACAGGCGGCGATGTCGGAATTACGGTCTCGATCCGCGGCGCTGCCCACCAGCACTTGACGTGAGAAGCCGGCTCTGTTTGCGGCGCTTAGAAATTCAATCCACTGCTCGATCGGCATCATCTTGGTCTGATGCCGAGCGCCGGGCGCGGCAATTAAGATTCTCCCTGAATCCGTTTCGGATTTTTCACCAAAGCCGGACTTAATACGCTGAGTGGCGGTTTCCACCCAGTCATCCGGCGCTTTTAACATCATTCCTTTCCCATCGTCGCGTAGTTTCAAAAGCGAAACCGCCTTGAAGTAAGCTTGCGCGATGGGCAGGGGCGTCTTTAACGAGGCGCGGCGGAAAGGCAGGTGTATTCGCTGCCAGCGGTTCCAGCGCGAGCGGTGAAACCGCAGCAGCCTTGCCGGGCGCAGGATAGCGGTCAGACGACGGCTGCGGAAGTTGTTCTGGAGGTCAATGATGGTGTCAAACTGCGGTGAACGCAGCTTTTTCAGCACATCGCGCCGTTTGAGCATCTTTTTAGGCCAAGGGATGACCTCATCCAGCCCCGGCACGGCTTTTAGGATTTCAGCGAATTCCTCCCGCGTCAGCGCGGCGATGTGGGCCTTGCGAAAGCGCACCCGCAGCCGCCTTATCAAGAACGACGTCAAAACCACGTCACCAAGTGAACTGAACCGCAGCACCAGGATGCGCTGGGGCACGGGAGCAAGTTTTATCTCTAAAGACATGCGCCTGTGGTAATCAGGGGACATCCACCGTAATGCGTGATGACAGCAGCGGCGATGCTTCCGCGGAGTAACCGAGCACGTCGTGGGAATAAATGATGAAGAAGCCCACCGAATCGGGCTGCAAACGCTTCAGTAATTCATCGAAGACCTCAGAGCGCGTCATATTTAAGGACGCTTCAGCCAGAGCGGCTGCTTCGGCGCAAGACGGCGCGGTGGCGGTCGCGCTGAACGGTTCCGACAAGGGCATGCCGGTCTCAATGTCGAATATCGGCAGGAAGCGGCTGTCGCCGATGCTGAATCCGTCCCGGTCAAGGTTTATCTCGACCATGCCGCCCGCAGGCGGCTCCATTCGGTATCTCAGCGAGTCTTTCTCCGGCGAATAGACAGGCACTTCCCAACGACGTTCCGGACCGGGAGCGCCCCAGGTTCGATATATCGAACCAATGGAGATCATTCCTGATTTGACCCCGGCAGCAAGCATCGCCTCAGCCGCCCCATCTACCGCCCATCCCAGCGCCATCCGATCAAGATCCAACAGCCCGACGCCGGTGAGCTGAGCCTGCCCGGAGTCCGGTCGAACCAGCAGGGTGAGACTAATCTCATCCAAAGCTGTCATGAGGGAATCCGGCGGAGGATAATAGGGGTCATGCTTATCCAGCCCCCACAGTCTCCGAAGTTTGCCATCAACCGGATTCCAGACGTGGTTGGTCACATCAGAGTATTGAGACACTTTTTTCAACAGGTCCTCGAATTCCGGCGAGACCGCCATCGGGCCTCGTAGAATGTTAAGCTGAGCGAGTTCCGATTTTGCCCCCTTGAACACCGATACCCGTCTTTTCAGGGCTTTTTCAGCCTCGTCGAGGGCGTTGTTAAGCTCGGCGCTCCTGGATAGGACGGTGATCTCGAAGCTGTAATCCTGGACGTTGACAGTTTTTTTAATCAGATCGCTTCGGTTGCAGCCGATGGCAAGGAGCACTGCGGATCCGATCATGAAAAGTTTCAGCCGCTTGTTCATCTTTTCCTCTTAATCGCAAATTGCACTACATCTATCAAGTTTGCTTTAATCGGCGCTTCGGGCAGGCTTGTCAGCTCCCTTTCCGCCGCTTGGGCGTGGGAAATCATGGTGGCCTCGGCATAACGATCGCCCTGGTATTCGCGCACAAAGGAGATGATATCGCTGATTTCCCTCCGCTTGACGCCGCGCCGGATGCGCGCTCGCATGCGTCGTCCGACTCGATTGTCCGCCTGTTCTAAAGCCCGCAGCAGCGGCAGCGTCAGCTTTTTGTTCTTCAGGTCGCCGCCCACCGGTTT
>CAZCEM010000349.1:0-1424 GCA_964497555.1 uncultured bacterium | reverse complement strand
TTCCCGAACAAGTCCAGCAGGTCGTCGCGAATCTGGAACGCCATGCCGAGGTGGTCGCCGAAACGCCCCAAAACCTCTACTTGGTCGGATTCCAATCCTCCGGACAATCCTCCCAGCCGGCAGCAAGCGCCGAAGAGGGCGGCGGTTTTATTGCCTATCATCTCCAAGTAGTCTGATTCGGTCATGTCAACGCGCCTGGCGTGGGCGGCCTGAACCATTTCGCCTTTGGCCATGCGCCGCGAAGTCTCCGAAAGCACGTCCAGCCAGCGCAGATCCCGAGCCACGAGGGCTTCGTTGAGCACATTGGCGAGCATGTAGTCGCCGAACAGCACCGACACCTTGTTCTTGAACTTGGCTGTCAGCGAGGGAAATCCTCGCCGCTCCATCGAGTCATCGACGACGTCGTCGTGCACCAGGGTGGCTTCGTGCAGCAGCTCGACGACCACCGCGGCGCGGATGGCGTTCTCGTCCAGCGGCTTTCCGCCCAGATGGGCGCACAGCAGCGTCAGCGTGGGGCGCAGACCTTTGCCGTGGGTGCGGGTCAAGTACGACACCACTGAATCGACGACCCCGATGCCGCTGAGCAGAGTTTGCCGGTAGCGCTCGCGGAAGAGGGCGAGGTCGTCGGCGATGAGGGATTGGCAGGGAGATAGTGGGCTAATTGTCTGAGTGTCCTGGTAAATCTCTCGCCGTGTGGACAATCGCCATGATATGAATGACTGTCTCAGTCACCTGGTAAATGATGCGGTAGTTAAAGACCCGAATTTCCCGCACGTCTGAACAATCAAATTCAGGTGCAACTCGTGAGCGAAAGGGAAATCTGACAAGGCTTTTACCTTAGTGTTAATCAGATCAACGGTCTGTCGGGCAAAAAAGGTTGAGTCCATGCCGATGTAGGCTTCAATTCCGCGGAGGTCGGATACCGCGGATGAAGTCCATCTTATTCTTCGCGCCATTGGGCGATCATCCCTTCAACTTCTTCTTGATCGAACAATCGTCCTTCTTCTATGTCCTTCATCGCGCGATCCAATTTAGCGCGAACGTAAAGGCGGTACATGATGTCCTCGTATGAGACGTCGTCCGGTAATGTTGGAACGAGTTCGATGAGGGCTTCCTTTGGAGTTTTCATTTTTTCTCCTTTCAAAGGTTGTTGCTGAACAATTTTAGGAGCGAATTACTCAAAGGTTTTAAGGTTGGGGATCATTTGTTTTCACTTAGTGTTATTAAGGGGTGCATTTTCTTTTGAACATTGAAAAAATTCGTCGAAGACGCATCATTGCAGCAAAAGCTGGAATCCAGATTGAGAGTTTAACTATTTGAAATATCAAGTGCTTAAAAATTAATTCTGGATTCCCGCTTTCGCGGGAATTGTCATGGTGGCTTCCCCACCACGGAACATGAAAATACCCCCCTTTGTATTTCCC
>CAZCEM010000348.1:0-3489 GCA_964497555.1 uncultured bacterium | reverse complement strand
GTGTCGGAGCGCGCGCCATCCCGCCAGGTGTAAGCTCGGATGAGCTTGCCGCCCGACTGCGTGCCCGCGTTCAGCGACACCACGGCTGCGCCGTTGGCGGTCAAGGACGAATCGCGCTGCCCGCGGTTGTTGATGTTGCATCCCGCCGGCAAGGCCGGTTCATTGAGAAGTTCGAACACCACCATTGTGGAGGTTTCCACCAGATTGCCGTTGGGGTCCCGCACCAGCGCCCGCAGCGTGGAGGTACTGACGCCGCCGGTGCCGGCGACGGCGATGTTCAGCGGCTCAGCCGTCAACTCTATTGAATTGGCGCTGCCAGCCACGAACGTGACCGTCGTCCGGCCTTCGATGACGCCCGCGCCGGTCTGAATCGAGGCGGCAACCTCCGCCAAGCCCGCGGAAACGCCCGCGGTCAGCCTGGCCTGAGCCATGCCGGTCGCGCTGGTGATTGCGGAGGGTGTGATGTTGCCGAGGGTGGTGACGAAGCGTACCAGCGTGCCCGCTGCAACCGCGTTGTTGGCGGTGTCGCTGACAACAGCGGTGATGGTTGACCACAAGTTGGGATCGTTGGTCACCAGGGAGTTGGGCTCGGCATTAAGGACAATCCGGCAGGGCGGACCCGGCAGCAGGTCAATCATCACCGGATTGCTGGTTATGAATTCGCCGTCACTGTTCTGCACCTTAGCGTGGAGGGTGGCGGTTCCCACGACATTGCCGACGATGTAGCCGGTCTCCGCCACTCCAAAGTTATCGCTGATTGGCACCGCGTCGCTGGTAAAGCGTCCGTTGTCGCATTCAAACCTCACCAACGTCCCCGCCGGGGCGAAGGAGCCGTTCGTCAGGAAGCACACCGCGCGGATGGACGTCGAATCCGACCGTCCGGCGACCATCTGCGGCGCGGCTGACTGCAGTACAATGCTGGCAACCGGATTGCGCGGACGGATGGTGACCGCCACTGCCGCTTCCAAGCCAAGGGGATTGTATTTAGCCTTCACGACCGCTGGGATAATATTGCCGTGCTCATCCACCGAAGGTTCGCCGACGTCCCGGAACACCGCCCGCGCCACTCCCAGCGAATCGGTTGTGACCGGCGAATTAACGGTGCCGTGGGTTTTGGTGAAGGTGATCTGCTTGCCGCACAGCGCCTGACCGTCCTCATCGCTCAACAACGCCGTTAGATTGGCGGTGGTCAATCCGTTGTCGGCGTAGATAAAGTCGCGATCGACGGTCAGGGACAGGGTGCCGGTCGCGCCGGCTGACTGCTGCACCACGACCTGCGCCGTCGCGCTGAATCCGGTGCCCGGCACCGAAGCGATGATGAGCGCGACGCCGGATTCATAGTTGTTGTGGAACGTTGCTGACGCCACGCCGCCGTTGTCGGTGATGGTTGCGTTCGACAAACTCCCCATGCTGGTCGTAAAATCAACTTTAACGCTGGGAACGCCGACGTTGTTCACGTCACGCACCTGAGCCAGAACCTGCGAAGTGCCGTTGGAATCAGGCGGCAGGTTGAGGAAGTCCGGAAAGGCTCTCACGGTTAAGTATCGAACGTCATCGGCGATATCGCGAACCTCGATGACGATTTCAGCGGAGATTTCGTCCTCATCAACGCCGGTGATGACCGAGCCGCCTTTGCCTTTATAGGGCCAGTCCCCGCCCGGATTATGGGGCAGCCTGGCGCCGAGATTGACGTCCGAAGGCAGCACCCGTGCTTTGACGCGCAGCCGGCCGAATTCGCCCAGCGAGTTGAAAACCGCCGCGAGGCTGCCATCCTCGTCGGTGGCTTCCGGTGCGGACAGCGAGCCGAAGGACGGGGACTCGTCATCAACAGGATGAATTTCAAACGCCACCGGCGTCTCCGGCACGCCCACACGGTTAACATCCGTGACGACCGCTATGATGTTTATGAAAGCGCTTTGACCGTTGCCAATCTTGACTAAAGGAGTTTCAGCGGACATTTTTATCGCGGCCGGTGCCGCTACCGGACGGATTTCGATGCTGGTTTGTCCGCTGAAGCTGCCGACCTCGGCGATAACGTCACAGGTGCCGTATTTATTGACGATGGTCGAGAAGCTGCGAACCGCCCGTCCGTTGTAGTCCGTCACCGCAGTCTCGCCATCGACGAAACCGAGGCTGGAGGGGCTGGTGCGCAAACGCACCTCCATTCCCGCCAACGCGTTGCCATCGACGTCAACCAAGGTGGCGGTGACGGTGGCTTGCTTGGTCTGGTTGGGCGGAACGGCGATTACCTGCCGTGACGCTTCCATCGTCAGCGAGCCGATGACGTCGTTCACTACTATCAAGTTGATTGAGGCCGCAGCCGACACTTGACCGGAGCGCGCCTCAATGACGACATCGCCGCTGCGTTCGATGACGACTGAATACGTCGCGCGCATTTGACCGTTTTCGTCGGTCAAACCGGTTTCCGAGGCGTTGGTGAGGGTGCCTTTCCAGTTCTGTGGCGACTGGATGGCGAAGCTCAGCTTCACGTTGGGCAGGGCGACGCCGTTGCAGTCACGTGCGATGGCGACGATTTCCTGCGAACGTTCGTCGCCGGTGAAGCCCCGGATTTGGTTGTTAGAGACGCGCATCTCTATGGAAGCGATCCCGGTGGGGTCGTTGGTGATGGGGCCGCTCGGATTGTCGTTATCACAGCCGGCGGCGAAACCCAGAAGCAGCGCTGCGAGCAGCGCTGAACTGAAGACAGATAGCCGTTTCATGACCTTTTCCTCCATGAATCTCGTAACGTTAAACATTAAAGCGAAGCCGAATCCGCCGCCCGCAGGCGGGGAGCATCATTTATCGCTGAACCGGATGTATAGTCGTCAGGAGCGAACATCCCGCAGCGCGTCTCGGTCGCTGGCGCGAATAGCGAAACGGTTGGGAATGGAGCAGGGGAAATAACGCGCTGGAGAGGTGGAGACGGGAGCCTCGAAGTGCGAAAGGAAAGAAGGGCGGGCATTTTCCACGCACAAATCGCGCATAATATGCACACATCATGCAGCGAAAGGGTGCGCCGTGGTGGTTGGAAGGAGCGAAGGGGCGGTAAATCGGGAGTGAATCCGACATCAGCCGGGAGGGGAAAGCGGCCGTCTTGCCAGTGAGTTTGCGGTGCCGTAACATCTCAAGGTCTCCAGTGCGGGAAGCATGTCAAATCTACCAAAACATCAAATCCGTTAAATAATTGCGCAACAACTGTGCCGGGGAAAATTAAGAATTAAGAGAATCCTTCCTCAATTCTTAATTCTTAATTCATAATTAGGGTCTGCTGAATAACTCTTCTTTAGATTAAATCCTCTGCTCAAAACCGCCCCTCCGCTGTCATTCCGAACCTCTTCGCTGTCATTCCGAACCTCTTCGCTGTCATTCCGAACCTCTTCGTTGTAATTCCCGCGAAAGCGGGAATCCAGTTTGAGAGTTTAATTTGCCTAATGACAAGCAGTTACAAGTATCATTCTGGATTCCAGCTTCCGCTGGAATGATGCGCCT
>CAZCEM010000347.1:0-3489 GCA_964497555.1 uncultured bacterium | reverse complement strand
GTAATCTTAGAGCCTAAACCTCAGGCTGCCTGACCGCTATTTTCTGGGAAATGACTGAAGCTGGAGCATTTCAGCATTATCAGACTGTCTCTGAACCTCCGTCCTCTAAGGCATAGGTTGCCACCGCTTGTCACTTGACTCTTTGCTCTTTGCTCTTTGCTCTTTGCTCTTGACTCTTGATACTGAACATTGTGTACTGAGCACCGAGCACTGTGCACTGTGCTCTGAGCACTTTCTACCGAACCTCGAACCTGAGCACCAGCAGCCCGTTAGTAGTATATCGCAGCTCCCCGCCCAAGACAACTGTAACTTCAGGAGCGATCTCGCGCCGCCCGGCGGGATCCCAAAGCATAAAGCACAAGGTGTCGCCTTCCAGAAAGCCGTCCCGCACGGGAGTGGTGGTGTCGTCGCCCCATAGCGCCAATCCCCAATGCTGGTCAGCAGGATTCAGTTTCTCCTTGCCATAGACCGCACCGGCGGTGGACATACACGCGGCTTCAGTGCCGTCGATCACTTGCAGCCCTATAATGCTGTTGATTATCACCGACTCGTTTGTCCCGGTTATGACCGGGTCGGGGAAGTGGTCGGCGGCTGAGCGACCGCACAAGCTGATATGCACCACCGGCACGTCAGGGTCGTTGGAATAAATCCCCAGCGTTGAAGTGAACGAATCAGCCTCGCTCGGTTCAAAATGCACCACCCGCTCGACCGACTGGTTCGCGCTTAGGCTGAAATGGACGCTCCCTTCCAGTCGGAACGGGCCGGCGTCCAGTTTCATGGAATCCACCGTTAAAGTTACTTGACCGGTGTTTCTGATGTTGAAGGTGGCGCCGGACTCCAGCCCGATCTCCACCAGCCCGAAATCATAGGACATGGGCGTCACCAAAATCTGAGGATGATTGGGCGGCGGGGGCGGTTCGACGGGATTGTCCTTCTTGTCGCCGCAGGACGCGCAACCCAACAGCGTCATCACCGCCACCAGCGCCATCGGCAGGATGGACGTCCAAAACTGTTTAATGTTCATTTCAAACCGTATTGTCACCTTTACGCAAGGAGTAATCCGAAGAATTCTCAACACAAAGGCATAAAAGAACACCAAGAGCCTTTACGTCTCTGCGTTGAGTTTCCCTTAGAGACTCATCTCGCAGACCGCCTCCGGCTGTTCCACGCTCAGTTCCAGTTTCTTACCAGAAATCGACTCAATCGCATCGACCGGGCAGACCTGCACGCACAACGTGCATCCGGTGCAGGTATCCGGATCGATGGACACTTTATTCAATCCCTTCTCGGTCTTCTCGTCAATCACTTCAATCGACGGACAGCCGATCCGCACGCAGGCCGCGCAGCCGTTGCAGACGTCCAGCAGCACCTGGTAAGGCTCCGCTGGTAATTTTTCAGGATACAACACGCAGGGGCGGGTGGTGATTAACACCGCCGGTTCGCCGAGACTGGTCGCTTCCTTCATCAGCTTGGCAGCGGCGTCCAGGTCGTAGCTGTCAACCCTTTTGACGTATTTCACGCCCAGCGCCTTCGCCAGTTCAAACAAATCGACCGCCGCCGTCGGCTCGCCTTGCAGGGTGAAGCCGGTCGCCGGATGCTGCTGCCCGCCGGTCATGGCGGTGGTGCGGTTGTCGAGGATGATGAGGGTGATGGGGGCTTTGTTATAGACCGAATCGAGCAGCCCGGTGATGCCGGAGTGCAGGAAGGTCGAATCGCCGATGACCGCCACCACCGGGTGTTTTGACCCTCCGACTTGCTTGACGCCGTTAGCCATGCCGATGGACGCGCCCATGCAGATGCAGGCGTGCAGCGATTCCAGCGGCTTCAGCGCACCCAGCGTGTAGCAGCCAATGTCACCGAAAACGTCGGCTTTCAGCTTCTTGAGCGCTGTGAACATCGCCCGGTGCGGGCAGCCGGGGCACAGCACCGGCGGGCGGGGCATGACGTCCACCTTGACCGGATGGAACTGTGGCTTCTTGCCCTTCAACAACCCAGCTTCGCGGAATCCTTCCGCCACGATGTCCGGATTCAGCTCACCTTCGACGGGGATGAACCGCTTGCCTTCGCAGGCGATGCCGGCGGCTTTGAGCTGGTCTTCGTAGTAGGGCTCGAGTTCCTCGACCACTAACAGCATATCGACCGTAGCTGCGAAATGTCGGATCGCCTCCAGGGGCATGGGATTGGACATGGCTACCTTGAACACAGGCGCCTCAGGAAGGACTTCCCGGACGTAATTATACGACACGCCGCCGGTAACGACGCCAACTCGACCGCTGCCGGGGCTGACGTGGTTCAGGGAGCACTCCTCGCTGTATTTTACTAAGCGTATCAATCGCAGTTCGACTTCGTGATGCCTTAATTTGGCGAATTGAGGCACCATTACGAAGCGTTCGGCGTCGCGAACAAAACCACTCACCTGTGGAACCGGCCAGGGCTCCAGATTCACGATGCCCTTGGCGTGGGAAATTCGGGTGGTAACACGCACCATCACCGGAGTTGCGAATTCCTCGGACATTTTAATGCCGAGCTTCACGAAGTCATGGGCTTCCTGCGAATCCGACGGCTCCAGCATGGGAATCTTAGCGAACTTGGCGATGAAGCGGTTGTCCTGCTCGTTTTGCGAAGAGTGCAGTTCCGGATCGTCGGCCGAGACCACAATGAATCCACCCACTGCGCCGGTATAGGCAAAGGTCATCAGAGGGTCCATGGCGACATTGACGCCGACGTGCTTCATGGTAACAAGCACTCGCGCACCCGCCATCGACGCGCCGATGCCGGTCTCGAAGGCAACCTTCTCGTTGGGGCTCCAGATAGCCTTGACGCCGGGCAGACGGCCGAACATTTCCAGTATTTCGGTGGAAGGCGTGCCGGGGTATCCGGCGCCGAAACAGACCCCCGCTTCTCGCGCGCCGAGGGCGATAGCTTCGTTGCCCGACAGAATCATGCGCACAGGCTTGACGATTTCGGGCAACTTTTGAACTTTAGCCATTGATGGTCCTTTATGTCGATAAATAAAACAAGGTTTATGTCCCCATATAGTTATACCAAGTGGCGTTCAAATGGTCATATATAAAGAGAAAGGGAGAAAGGGAGAAAGTAGGGATGGAAATAGAGACCGTTTGCATATTCCTTTGACGCCTTGCTTGCAATAATGACCTATTGATTGCGATTTAGTATTATTAGTGTTCATTGGTCCTGTAAGTCAGCAGTTCCAGCAGCGTCCAAGGGTGGTCCGCTAATGTCGCTGCCATTGCGGGAGTTCTCCCTAGCTGACCCTTCACCTTTAGTGCACTATGCTTAAGGACGAAATTATAGTAATACAAAGTTGCAATCAAGAAGATACTTATTCTAAAACGACCCCCCGGCCCCCCTACAATAGAAGGGGGGGTAACTTCGCTTCATGACTGGAAATACCACCCTTCTATTAAGGAGTTCATTCCTTTGAAAATAGCCCCTGAACGCGTAGGTCGGGCTTCCAGCCCGACTGCA
>CAZCEM010000346.1:0-3489 GCA_964497555.1 uncultured bacterium | reverse complement strand
GCTATTTTCATACTTCGTGGTGGGGAAGCCACCATGACAATTCCCGCGAAAGCGGAAAGCCAGAAAATGCGCCAAAGGCGCATCATTTCCCAGAAAATAGTCCCTTGACCGCGTAGGTCGGGCGTCTCGCCCGACTTTCCCCCCTGCTTGCAGGGGGGAAAAACAAAGGGGGGTATTTTCATGTTCCGTGGTGGGGAAGCCACCATGACAATTCCCGCGAAAGCGGGAATCCAGCCCTAATTCCTTCTGGATTCCAGCTTTCGCTGGAATGATGCGTCGGCGACACATTACCTCTGTTGTAAAAAATGAAAAGTGCACACCTTAATATAAGAAATTCAAACCTCAGACTGGATCCACAGGAGAATCCATGCGCGGAAGGAGAACGACCATTCTGTCGCTGTTGGTATCAGCGCTGGCAGCGGCGGTTTTTGGAGGAGGCTGCGCGGCGCCCGAATCATCAGGCTTCTCCTCGTTTGCTGAAACGGAGGCTGGTTTTCCCGCGAAGGTTCCCCATTGCCTTGTGATGGTGCCTTTCAGGGGCGACGTGCGCGTTGCGGGAACGTCGGCGCAACGTTTCAGCCGGCATCTGGAAAAGCTGGGCTTCGACGTCATCGACTGCGAGCGGCTGCTGGGCGCACGGATTCTGGAAAGCTTTCCTCAGACTGATTTCATCGACGACGCCACTCGCGCCAAGCTGCGGGACAAATTCAGTGCGGACGGGGCGGTGCTGGGATGGCTGATGTGCGTGGAGGACGTTTCTCACGTGGAGGCTTCCGGCCAAATCCGCCTCATCAGTTTGCAGACCGGGGCGGAAATATGGAACGTGAACCTCAAGCGAGACAAAGGCTTAGGTTGGTTCAGAACAACAGATGACCTCCTGAACCGGCTCATAGATGACGCTGCTCTGGCGCTGAAGAAGGACCTGAAACAACTGCGGGCGGAGCAGAAACGGGAGCGGGCTGAACAGGATAGAACACGCAGGGCCTTGGAGCGACAGAAACAACGTGAAGAAAAAGCTGCTAAAAGTCAGAGTCCGCCGACGGAAGCTCAACCACCAGAAACTCCGCCCTCGCAGCCGTGAGGAGGATTTCTTTCAAATCATCTCGGTCTGCATCTCGAGTGATAGACAATATGGTCTTCGCGGACGAGGTGGAAAGCAGCCATCTTTTTAAGCTTTTGGTTTAAACTCCCAGGACCCAACTTGAGATATAGTTTCCCTTTCCTGCTCGGCCTGTTTTTAACCACAGCGAGCACGTTCGCTCAGATTGACTTCGATCCGGAGCGCGACGTAGCTCTGACGGTCAAGGTGGAGCCCGTTGTCGTTGCACCGGGCGACTCGGGCAATCTCGTGATAACCGCTGGACTTCCCGCTGACGTCCACATCACCGGACTCGATGGCGGCTTTCTCTTCGCTGCAATGGATTCAGCCGCTGGTATTAGATGGAGCGACCCGCGATTCCCGTCGTCGGTTACTTACGAAGGCGAGCAGGTCTATCGCGGCGAGGTTCGCATAGCCGTGCCGTTCGCGCTCGATTCCAGCTTTAAGATTGGTGACACGCTGCACGTCAAGGGCACCTTGGGCTACCAGATCTGCACAGAGAAAGAGCCGGTCTATTGCACTCCGCCGGTTGAGAGAAACTTCAAGACGATTATCATCATCGGATCCGCTGAAAAAGCCGCTGGCGCGATGGAATCCCCTTCGAGTCCTGTCGGCTGCGGATCCGGCGTTTCCCTCGAGGAGCGAGCTAAAAAGGCTTTGGAATCGGGATCCTTGCTGGCGCTGCTGTGGATTTTTCTGGGCGGAGTGGCGCTCAGTTTCACGCCCTGCGTTTATCCGGTCATCCCCATCACCATCGCCTTTATCGGCGCGCGTTCGAGCGGCAGCCGGCTGAAGGGCTTATCACTGTCGCTGGTGTTCGTGTTGGGGCTGGCGATTGTCTATTCCGCATTGGGAGTAGGTGCCGCAGCCACAGGCGGGATTTTCGGGCTGAGCACTCAGAATCCTTGGGTGCTGAGTTTTGTCACATTGGTATTCCTGTTAATGGGTGCGGGGATGCTGGGCGCGTTCGAGATGAGCCTGCCTTCGTCGGTTCAGACGGGTTTGGCATCTAAGCGCCGCTCCGGCTATCTGGGGGCGTTGTTCGTGGGCGGTACGACAGGGCTGGTGGCGGCGCCGTGTGTGGGTCCGGTGCTGGTGGCGCTGCTCAGTTGGGTGTCCTCGTCCGGCAACCTGTTTCTGGGCTTTCTGTACCTATTCGTATTCGCGTTAGGGCTGGGAGCGCTGTTCGTGGTTATAGGCACTTTTGCGGGAGCGTTGACCGCCTTGCCTAAAGCCGGCGCTTGGATGGAGGGCATCAAGAAGGTCTTCGGTGTAATCCTAATCGCGGCAGCATTCTACTTCGGCCAGAGCTTGGTGTCCGCGACGCTATTCACACTGCTGATGGGGCTGGGGCTGCTGATGCTGGGAGGGATGCTGGGGGCGTTCACCTCGCTGGGCGAGCATCCCGGCTTGGTGCGGAAGCTGGGCAAAGGGCTGGCGTTGTTTGTATTGATTATCGGAGCGTTTTACACCTTGACCGGCATAGCTCAGGTCGATGGAGTGACGCTCACAACCGCAGTGCTTTCGCCGGGGCTGTCCTCGAACACTTCTGAAGCCGCAGCACCAAATTGGATACGTAATGACGTGGAATTCGCTCTGGCGCAGGCAAAAGCCCAGGGAAAACCGCTGCTGATCGACTTTGGTGCGGACTGGTGCGCGGCTTGCAAGGAGTTGGAACACAAGACCTTCAATGAACCGGTCATTTACCAAGCGATAAACCGCGACTACATCGCCTTGAAGTTCGACGGCAGCCAGGTCACCGACGAGGTGAAGGCGGTGTGGAAGCGGTTCGGAGTGAAGGGGCTGCCGACGGTGGTCTTTTTAAGCCCGGAGGGGGTGGAGCGGGAACGTTTCGAGGCATTCCGGACGGCAGAGGAGGTCGCGCCGTTGCTGGAAAGGAACAGACTGGCAAGCAATCAATAAGCATTCTTCACTTTTACATATTCTGGAGGAGCCATGAGCAGCTTAAAGAAGATTCAAGACGGACAGTTTGACGGTGAAGTTTTAAAGTCCGACCATTTGACTCTGGTCGATTTCGGCGCCGCCTGGTGCGGTCCCTGCAAGGCACTTCAACCGATTCTCGAAGACCTGCAGAGAGATTATGATGGTCGGGTCAAGATAGTCGAAGTAGATGTGGGCGATTCGCCTCAGACCGCCATGAAATACGGCATTACGAGCGTGCCGCAATTATTGTTTTTCAAGGAAGGCTCGGTGCAGGAGACTGTGGTTGGTTTGCTGCCAAAAGCGAAAATACAGCGGAAAATCGAAGATTACCTCTAAAAGGGGCTCATGTTTATGTTTATCAAGGGGTGCATTTTCTCTTGAACATTGAAAAAATGCGTCGAAGACGCATCATTCCAGCGAAAGCTGGAATCCAGAGGGATTTGGGG
>CAZCEM010000345.1:0-3489 GCA_964497555.1 uncultured bacterium | reverse complement strand
TCATCTTCCGTGGTGGGGAAGCCACCATGACAATTCCCGCGAAAGCGGGAATCCATATTAAGACTTTTCCCAGAAAATAGGTTTCCCGCGTAGGTCAACCGTCTCGGTTGACAAGCGAGACGCTTGTCCTACTCGACCTATTTTCATGTTCCGTGGTGGGGAAGCCACCACGGAATTTGAAAATACCCCCCTTTGTATTTTCCCCCCTGCAGGCAGGGGGGAAAGGTCGGGCGAGACGCCCAACCGACGAGGTCAAGGGGCTATTTTCTGGGAAATGACAGTACTACACTTCAGTACATAGCGAACAAGCCCGGCCTTCGGACCGGGCTTGTTTGTTGCTTACTTCATCAGCAGCGCCTTCTGCCGCTGGCGCTCGCCGTGGCAGTCCAGCTCGATGATGTACAATCCCCCCGGCCAGCCTGCGGCGTTCAGGCTCAAGATGTTCGCGCCGGTGCCCAGCATCTGGCGGCTGACACTAATCCTCCGCCCCTGCAGGTCATATACCGTCACCTGCGTCAAGCCAGCCGCCGGAACACTGACCGGCAGCCGCAGCATCCCGTTGAACGGATTCGGATACGGCGCGCCCACCGCAAACGACAGCGGCAGGCTTACCTCCTTTGGCGCGGCATTTATCGGCAGCCCGAACCATTCCAGTATAGCTCCCAGCGCCTCTTCGCGGCTGGTGGTGTAGCCCAGCCCGCTGACCGCCTCCAGCCCGAAGCTGAGAAATACCGTCTTTGCGCCGGTCTCAGGGTCCTCCCGACGCACTCCCCCCGCCGGCTGCCCCTCGGCGACGTAGTAATAGTAAATCTCCCGCGCCGGCTCGACAGGCTGTATCGCCCCCGGCCGGCGCTGGTTGTGCGCGCCCGGCGCCCCTAACAGCAGCAGTTCATACCCCCTACCCACCGGATCGTCCGCCACGCCGCGCAGCTCGAAGTTGCGCAGAGAGTCTATGAAGTTCAACACGCCTAGATAAAGGTAGAAGAACTCCCTCGCGTTGCGCATGGAGGCAGCCGACTGCCCCGTCAGCAGCAAGTTCCCGCCTCCGTCGAGAAAAGACTGCAACTGCTCGATGGAACTGTCTTCCAGAACGCTGTCGCGGGAATCGCCCGTGAACCAGATGACCGTCCCGAACTGACCCATCCGGTCGTCGAGCGGGCGGTCCGGCGCGGCGAGCGAATATGATAGATACGTCAAGCCGAGCGCGTCAAGAGAACGCTGGAAGTAAGGTGTACGGTCGAAGCCATAATTGCCGTCCCGCACTAAAAGAATCGGCGGATGACCGATGGGCAGCCGGGCGGTCTTATCGAAGCTGAACTCGCCGTCGTTGGCGCTGACAGTGAAAACAAAGTCCACAAACTTAGGCGGCGCGTCCGGCGCGACTCGGAACAGAAGAGCCGCGTCGCTCGCGCGCCGGTCATTAACGTACATGTCGCCAAAGTTGACCTGGGCGTTCACGATTTCGACGTCGGGGTCGCCGCAGCTCAACGAGACCGTTACGTCCTCAGCCGGCGGCGGGAAGAATGAGCCTTCTCGGAAGAGTTCCATCGCAATGCGAACGGTCTCGCCGGGTTCCCACAAACCGTCGTCGTTGCCGGCGGCGCCGTGCCGGTTGTCGTCATGGTAGGACAGTTGAGTGATGGTCAGCTTGGGGATGACGCCGGGACCTATGCCGTGCCGCCCGAAGCAGCGATAAATATCGGTGGAGTGCGGTGTGCCGTTGGAGATGTCGCCGTCGTCGTCGTCGGTGTTCAGGATGTCGAGGAAATGGGCGATGAAGTCGTTACCTAAACGGTAACGGGCGTAGTGAATGAGCGAATCGATTATTTCCTTGCCCAGACTGCGGCGCAGTTCCCACATGGCAGCGGAGATGATGCGGCTGTCCGCGTGTACTTCATTCTGAATGTTGTCAGGATAGATTAGGTCATTTTCCAGATTACGGAAGGCGCCGGCGCCGTGGGAGTTCACTTCTCCCATCCAAGGATCATTGGTTATTGAGCAGGGGAAATAGTCCGACCAGGCTTCGTTCAACGCTCCCGACTCGCCGCGATAAGGCATCAGAGCTCCGGGGAAGAGATGCTGCGTTACGCCGTGCCCGTACTCGTGATAGACGGCGTCAGCGTGATAGGCGAAATTTCCCATTTGGGGACCATTGCCGAAGTACATGCCGTAGCCGTTCCACATGGCGTTGTCGTAATTTTCCTCATATTCGCAGACCGCTGGCACCGCATAGTCTAGCGCGTCGAAACCGGGATCCAGCGTCTTCCAGAAGGCATGGATGAAATTGGTCTGCACGTACAAGGTTCGCTCGTCGCCGCGGGAGTTTCGGTTGGACCATAGGAAGTTCACATCTTCGGGTTGAGCTAGTCGAATCTGCTGTGTCGCGTCGGGTCCGTCTTCATAATCGACGTTCACCCAGCGGCCGCGAAGTTCAGTCGTGAACAGGACCGGCTGTTGAAAACTGACGTCAAAGGTGAACCAACCTTCCAGGTCTGAGTAGGTTTGCTGGTTGCCGGCGCGGATTAGTTCATCCGGAAAGCCCACAATGGAGTCGGGCTCGATTTCGTAGCGGTGTTTATAGCCGCCGGTGACTAAGCCGTTAACTCGCACATATACGATGTTGTTTTGGCCGGCGAGCAAATCGCCCGAGGCGGCGTCGATGAACAGCACCGGCCGCAGCCCCGGATCGTCCGGCTTCAAATAAACTTGATAAGCGGGACGGAGGGTGGTGTTTGGACCTGATTTGACCGGCAGCCAGACCTTTTTCGCGGAATTATCGGTGGATTTAACCTTAACTATTTTCAACGCTCGGGCAACGGCTTCCTTCTCGGCGAGAATCCAGCCGCCGGAGATTCGGTCTCCGAATCCCTGCGCCTTAAGGGAGATTAACTCGCCATGATGGTTGAGGTTCAGCGTTAAATAGGCGCCATAAACCGGCACAGTTTGAATGACGGCTTGCAGGAGAACCGTCGTTTGCCCAGCGTCGATATGGATATTCGCCACCGAGGGAGTATTGCCCTTTAATCCGAATTCACCGGCGTTGTTTTGGAAGAAGAGCAGCGACGCCTTTTCCACTTCCCGGTGGTCGCCGGCATTGGAGACCAACCGGAGCGGTCTGCCAAAACTCATCGCAACACTCCCATCGGCTCCGCAGCGCCAGGCTTGCCATTCGGCAGCCTTAGCCTTCGGAGCTTTCACAACGGGCTGAAAAGTCGCGCCTGATATGATGGTTCCCCGCAGCGACTGCAAATCAAGCGGCGAAACCCAAGCCGGTTCGCTGTGGGGGGGTGGAGCGGTAACTGCTGCCGCTGGAAGTGCGCAGAGCAGAGTCAACATAGGAATGAGGCTGAGTACGCCCCAAAGTATCCCGTTATGTTGAGCCTCAAAGTGATCGGACAAGGAAGTGCCTCGCTTAAACCATTTCTGAAGTTTCGCGCTGTCATTTCCCAGAAAATAGCCCCCTTTTACCGCGTAGGTCGGGCCTCTGAG
>CAZCEM010000344.1:2049-3491 GCA_964497555.1 uncultured bacterium | reverse complement strand
TTAATAGACAGCCTGTTTCGCAGGGAATGACAGCATACCATCTATCAAAGCAATATCTGTTAAGTCGATTTAAGCAAGCTTAAATACAGGTCGTCCTATGCCAAAATACCCAACCGAGCCGCTCAAGTGCTGGAATAAAGCCAAAGAGCTGCGCGACCAATACTACCGCAACTACGCCACGGCTCACGAGCGCGGCGGGTTGCGCTGGACCGGCGGCGCCTGGTCGTTCGACGCCCTGCCCGCCGGACTCGGCGACGACGTCTATCCCATCACCGGCGAGCCTTATGCCGCGTCGATCGCCTTCAACAAAAACTTCTCCCTGCGCTGCCTCGAAGCCACCGAATCGAGAGGCTGGGCGCGGGACTTGTGCTCCTACATGCGCAACTACTGGGGCTCGATGTACCTCGACGAATTCAACCTGGGCGGAAAGTATCCCAAACCCGACTTCGCCTTCCAGGACCACATCTGCTGCAGCCACGCCAAATGGTACCAGCATGTCGCTGAATACAAGCACATCCCCTACTTCTGCGTCGATGTGTCGGTGGGCCCATATAAAGACCTCGACGAGCATCGGCTGATGTTCGTGGTCAACCAGCTTCACGAAGCCATCGAGTTTCTTGAAAAGGTCTCAGGGCGGAGGTATTCCGACGAGAAGCTGATCGAAGCTGTGGAGAACGAACTTCGCTCAACCTCAACTTGGGCTGAAGTCTGCGTGCTTAACAAAGCCGTCCCTGCACCGCTGGACGAAAAGTCCATGTATTCGCTGTACGTGCTGGCAACCCTGCACAAGTCCAGCAAAGCCGTAGCTGACTTCTACGAGGAGCTGCGCGACGAGCTGCAAGACCGCGTCAACCGCGGCATCGCGGCCGTGCCCAACGAGCGGGTGCGGGTCATGTCCGACACCCAGCCGCCTTGGGGCTTCCTGAAGATTTTCCGCTATATGGAAAAGTACGGTTGCGTGTCAGTTGGTTCGCTATACACCTTCGGGCTGGAGGGCATCTGGGAGGATAAGCCGAATGGCTCGTGGGGACCGCGTACAACGCCCATGGAGAAGGGGATCAAAATCGAAACCCGCGACCAGGCGCTGCGGATACTGGCTGATTGGAACCTGTCGAAGCCCGAATGGCAGCATTTCTACGACGCCGATCTCAAGTCCAAGATGATGCTGCGCATTGTCAAGGAATGGAAGCTCGACGGGGTGATGCTGCACATGAACCGCGGCTGCGAAGGCTTGTCCTGCGGCATCGCTGAAAACCGGCTGGCCATCGCTGAAAGCGGTGTCCCGGTCATGGCTTTCGAGGGCAACATGGGCGACGAGCGCGAGTTCGACGAAGCTAAAACCCAGGACCGCATCGACGCATTCATGGAAACCCTTGGCGTTCAGTTAGAAAGTTAGAAAGTTTGAAAGTTTGAAAGTCTGAAAGTCTGAAAGTCTGAAAGTC
>CAZCEM010000344.1:0-2039 GCA_964497555.1 uncultured bacterium | reverse complement strand
TTCGATCCTTCGATCCCACTAAACCTTTGAACCTTCAAACTTCCTAACTTCCTAACTTTCAAACTTTCAACTATCGAATTTTTGAATTTTTCGGAGAAATAAATGATTACCGCCGGAATGGATTTAGGCTCGAAAACGGTCAAGACCGTCATCCTTAAGGACGGCAAGGTCATCGCCCGCGACAAGCGCCTGTCAGGCTTTGAACAGGAAGTTACCGCCGGGGAATCGATGCGCGCCGTGCTGGAGAAAGCCGGCATTGAGCCTAAACAAATTGATAAAATCGTCGCCACTGGCGCCGGGCGTAAGACTGCGCCCTTTGCTCAAGACCTGGTGACCGACGTCGGCGCCGCTGCTCGAGGCGCCATTGCCCGTCATCCTGCCACCCGCACTGTCATTGATGTGGGCGCTGAGGAAGGCCGAGCCATCATCCTTACCCCCGAAGGCCGGGTGCGCGACTTCGCCATCAACGAGAAGTGCGCCGCCGGATCGGGCACCTTCATCGAAGCCATGGCGCGAGCCTTGGAGATCACCATCGAGGAATTCGGCCCCCTGGCGCTGACTTCCACCCAGCCGGTGCCGATGAACGCCCAGTGCGCCGTGTTCGCCGAGAGCGAAGTGGTGTCGCTGCTGCACGCCAAGACGCCCAAGAACGACATCACCCGCGCGGTCTGCGACGCCATCGCCAACCGCATCGTGTCCATGGCCCGGCGCGTTTCCATTGAACCGGACGTCGTGTTGATCGGCGGCATGGCGTTCAATACCGGCTTCGTGGAATCCATGAGGCGCACTCTGAAAGACCTGCCCATCACTACCCTGGACGATCCGGACTTCGTCCCCGCCGAAGGCGCTGCTTGGATTGCGGTGGACAAGCTCACCGGAGCGGCGGCGGTGGAGGTTTAGACGGGTTTTGGGCTTCAGCCATTTTGCATTTTGCATTCTGCATTCAGGAGTTTGATATGGCCAAAGAATTTTGGCGTTGGAAAGAATACAACTGGCATGACGATAAAATCGACCCCCGGACGGGTGGGATAATATCCGCTGGCGTCGATGTGGGGTCGGTGTCCTCGCAGGCGGTGGTCATGGTCGATGGCGCGCTGTACGCCTTTTCCAACATGCGAACCGGCTCCGATTCGCCCAACAGCGCCTTGAGCGCGATAAAATGGGCGATGGAGGGCACAGGACTAACGCTGGACGACCTGAACTTCACGGTCGGCACCGGCTACGGCCGCGTCAACGTGCCGTTCGCGAACAAGGCCATCACCGAAATCGCCTGCCATGCCCGCGGCGCGAATTTCATGTGCGGACCGTCGGTGCGCACCATCCTCGACATGGGCGGTCAGGACTGTAAAGCCATCCGCTGCGACGAGCGCGGCAAGGTGACCAACTTCCTCATGAACGACAAATGCGCCGCCGGCACCGGCCGGGGCATGGAGGTCTTCGCCGACCTGCTGCAGATCCCCATTGAAGAGGTAGGCGAGCTGTCCTTCCAGGTCGATAAGGAGCCCGATCCGGTGTCTTCGACCTGCGTAGTGTTCGCCAAGTCGGAAGCCGCCAACCTTCTGCGGCAGGGCTGGCCCAAGAACAAGGTGCTGGCAGCCTATTCCTCGGCCATGGCGCACCGGGTGTTCACCCTGATCGAGCGGCTGGGCGTCGAGCCGGAGTTTTGCATCACCGGCGGCATCGCCAAGAACGTCGGCGTGGTCCGGCGCCTGGAGAAGGAAATGGGCGTCATCGCCATGAAAACCGAGTACGACTCCCAGATTGCCGGCGCTATCGGCGCCGCCCTGTTCGCCAAGGCTCTGTTCGAGAAAAAGAAGTAAGGGAGAAAGGGAGAAAGGGAGAAAGGGAGAAAGGGAGAAAGTTTGAAAGTTTGAAAGTTGGAAAGTTTGAAAGTTGGAAAGTTTGAAAGTTGGAAAGTTGGGAAGATGGAAAGTTTGAGAATTGGCGAGTTGAAAAGACAAACCTTGACCCCTTTGCTCCTTTATACTTTCTCCCTTTCTCCCTTTCTCCCTTTCTCCCTTTCTCCCTTTCTCCCTTTC
>CAZCEM010000343.1:0-3503 GCA_964497555.1 uncultured bacterium | reverse complement strand
CGGGCACGGAGTCCCTCGCTGCCGACGTTTGGGTTCGGAGGCCCGACCTACGCGTCCCCCAGGGGCTATTTTCTGGGAAATGACAGCAAAGAGGCTCGTTGCAGGTCGATTTTTAATATTATCGGACAGACTCTTTCTGTCCGCCCTCCAAGATTAAGGCCCAAACCGACGTTTGAACGGTCACTTGTCAACTTTCAGACTTTCAAACTTTCAAACTTGCTAACTTGCCAACTTGCCAACTTGTCCCTTATCCGCATCAATAACCTTAAAATGGCCTTCGGAGGCCAGGAGGTCTTCGAGGCGCTGACGGCGCAGCTCAACGCCGGCGACCACATTGGTTTGGTTGGCCCCAACGGCGCTGGCAAAACCACCCTGCTGCGATTAATCGTCGGTGAACTGGAGCCGCTGGCTGGACACATCGCAGCGCTGCCGGGACTGTCCATCGGCTATCTGCCACAGCACCCTGAATATCCCCCCGGTCAAACCGTCTTCGACGAAGTCTATGCCGGCCTGGGCGAAATCCGCCGCGTCGAAGCCGATATGCGTCGGCTCGAAAGGGAAATCCACGCCGCCGAAGCGGAAGACAATGCCGAGCGCGCCGCCACGCTCGGCATGAAGTTCGCTGAGTGCACTGACTACTACCAAACACTCGGCGGACCGGCGGCTGAAGCCCGCATCGCCGCCCTGCTGGACGGGCTGGGCGTGCCGAGGCATCTGTGGCACAGCAGCTTGGATTCGCTGTCCGGCGGCGAGCGCAACATGGTGGGATTAGCGCGGATACTGGTCGGCGACCATGACTTGATGCTGCTGGACGAGCCCGGCAATCACCTCGACTTCAGCGGATTGGATTGGCTGGAGAACTTCCTGCGCCAGAGCGGCAAAGCCTTCATTATTGTCTCGCACCACCGCTACACCCTCGACCGGGTGTGCGAGCGCGTATGGGAGCTGGAGCGCGGCAAGCTGGAGGTGTTCACCGGCAACTACAGTGACTACCGCCGCGAGAAGCTGTCGCGGGAGCTGGCGCAGGAAGCTGCCTACCGCCGCGCCCAGAAGGACATCCAGCGGCTGAACTTCAACATTCAGCGGTTGAAAGCCTGGTCGTCGGTGTATGACAACCCCAAGCTGGCGCGCACCGCCAAGCAATTCGAGAAGCGCGTGGAGGAACTTGAGCAGGTCGAAAAGCCTCGCGGCGACAGCAAGAAAATCCGCTTCCGTTTCCTGACGCAGCCGCCTCGAGGGCATATCGCGCTGGAAGTCAAGGGCTACCGAAAGCAGTTCCCCGGACAGACAGCGCTTTTAGAGGACGTGAAGTTTCTGGTGACGCAGGGCGACCGGGTGGCGCTGGTTGGCGACAACGGCACCGGCAAATCCAGCTTCATCAAGGACGTAGTAGAAGAAGGACGCTGGGAGAACGAAATCCTGCGGGTGGGCAAGTCAGTTTCGGTGGGATACTACTCCCAGCTCGGCGAGAATCTGGAAGAAAGGCACACACTGGTCGAAGAGACCATGCGTAAGACCGGATTGCTGCAAGGCAACGCCTCGGAGCTGCTGCACCGGTTTCTGTTCACCCGCGACGACCTGGAGAAATCCATCCGGGTGTTGTCGGGCGGCGAGAAAGCCCGCCTGCAACTGGCGATTCTGGTATCTTCCGGCGCGGACATGCTGCTGCTGGACGAGCCGACCAACCACCTCGACATAACCTCCCGCGAAGCGGTCGAAGACGCGCTGGAGGAGTTTCCCGGCACGCTGGTCATCGTCAGCCATGACCGCTACTTCCTCGACTAAATCTCTGACCGGGTGTTTCACTTCGATCCGCCGAACGTGACGGAATACGAAGGCAACTTCAGCGAGTTCTGGGACAAGCGGCGGGTTTATCTGGAGCAGGCCGGGCAGCAGACCCGCAAAGGCGCCTTCGGTCGGATGACGTCGCCGGATAAAGTCGAAGACAAGGAGCCAAAGAAGCCCAAGGCCAAGAAGCAGAAGTTCGATCCACAGCGCTTTGCAGAACTGGAGACCGAGATCAAGCGGCTGGAGGAACTGCGGCCGCAGGTGGAGGAGGAGTTTCGGACGCTTGACGGCAAGGGCAAGACCGTCCGGGCTGAAAAGCGCCGCGAGCGGTTGGACAGCATTGACGCCCAGCTTGAGACGCTCTATGACGAGTGGCTGGAACTGGGGGAGAGGAAGAAGAGTTGGAAATAAGTTCAAAAGTTCAAAAGTTCGATAGTTGATTAGGGGGCAGGTTGGTGTTTTTTGGTGCAGGGTGTCCTCACCCTGCACCAGCTTCATTTGCTTGAAGCGCTGGAAGGCGTGTTCTATTGAGCGCTCCATAAAAACGGAGAACTTTGAGCGAAGAGCAGCGCTCATCCTCGAAGCGCGACACTTTAATAGCGCCGGAACAGCCCCACAACCTTCCCCACCACATGAAAACCCGGGGTGTTGCACTCGACGAAAATCGGCTGGAACTGGGGATTTCCAGGAACTAATTTTACGCCGTTGCGGTCGGGGAAGTAATACTTCACCGTCGCTTCGTCGTCGATTAACGCCACTACAATCGAGCCTGTGTCCAGCGGCAGGTCGGGTCGCGCCATCACAATATCGCCATCCCGAATGCCCGCTTCTATCATTGACTCGCCTTTCACCCGCAGCGCAAATCCGTCGCCCGCTGGAAACAAAGCCCGGTCGATGAGCAGTTCGCCCTCGATGTTCTGCTCGGCCAGCAGCGGCGCTCCCGCCGCCACTCGGCCCACTATAGGCACCCGAACCATCTCGCTGGCTTCATTGCCGACGACAGGCCGCTTGAGAAGTTCTATCCCGCGGGAAAGAAACGGCGCCCGCCGAATAAAGCCCTTCTTCTCTAACGCCTCCATCAGACAACGCACGCCGTTGGTCGAACCGATCTTCATCCGGTCGCCAATTTCCCGCAGCGTCGGGGGATAACCCAAGCGACGGACCTCGCTGGCAATGTACTCCCACGCCTGCCTTTGACGCAGCGTCAACGGTCGAGGAGTTCGCTTGATGTTCTGAGAACGCGCCATCACAATTATTCCTTTCCTTAGTTTTTTTTAAATATACTGAATATATGAATCATGGTCAAGTGTAAGTTTGGTTTTTTCCGAGCGCGAAGAATTTATTATGAAATTTACGATTCCCACTGATAAAATTTTGCATTTAAAGCGTATAGCGTGATCAGACGAATAAATGATTTCCATGCTTCTCCCCCCTTAAAACGCGATTATTTAAACGCCGCAGACGTCAACTGTTTATGGCACACAGCTTGCTCTTTGATTATTGTCTGTTGAGACTCCTTCTCGATTTAGAATGCTCGTTAAAATTGCCCCTCCGCTGTCAGTTCCAAGAGAATGACCAACTTGGGGACGCGTAGGTCGGGCCTCCGAGCCCGACCGACACAATGCGACAGGCTTCAGCCTATCAGGCACAGCGCCGTCTTCTTCCGTGGTGGGGAAGCCACCATGACAATTCCCGCGAAAGCGGGAATCCAGCCC
>CAZCEM010000342.1:0-3503 GCA_964497555.1 uncultured bacterium | reverse complement strand
TTAGCGATATTGGAATGCCGTAAGTTTTTTTGCGGTTCCTTGAGTCGTAATCAGGTGGCTAATGATATCGAACAGGTTTATTAATGCCTTGCCAGAAGGGGATCGCGGCGAGGCAGTCGTCATAGGCATACCTTTCGACGGCGCAGCCCCGGCCAAAACCGGAGCAAGGTTGGGACCGGACGCCATTCGCAGAGGCTCGTTCAGTCTCGAGACCTTCAGCCCCTATCTCGACCGGGATTTGGCTGGTAGGGATTACCTTGACTGGGGCGACATTGAGGTTTCACCGGCTGAGCTGCAGAAAACCTTGGAGGCCGTCGAGCAGAAAGTAAGCGCCATTTTAGCAGGGGGAATGAATCCGATGGTTCTGGGCGGCGAACATTGCCAGACCATCGCGGTTGTTCGCGCCCTGCGGCGAAAATATCCCAACCTGATGATCCTCCATCTCGACGCCCATCTCGGCTTTCAGGACAGCGTCAACGGAGAGTTGTGCTGTCACGCGATGGTGATGAGAAGGGTGTCGGAAGAGGTCGGGCCTGAGCAGATTTTCCGAATCGGCACCCGCTCGGGTTCCCGCGAGGAATTCCAAGCCGCCGGCGTGAAGCTCCCCCTCGATCCCGACACCTACCCCCGCGACATCGAAGGAGTAATGAAAAGAATCCCCAAGGGGATTCCTTTATTTGTCACCCTCGACCTCGATGTATTTGATCCCTCGCTGGTCCCCGGCGTAATCAACCCGGAGCCTTGGGGATTGACGTGGCGCGAGTTCATCCAAATCGCGCGGGGATTGACCTACCGGCACTGCATCGGATTCGAGGCGGTGGAACTCGTGCCGGAAGCCGACCCGACCGGCGTATCCGCTCTGGTCGCCGCCTCAGCGGTGAGGGAACTGATGTTGAGCCTGATGCCTTAGCCAAAAATCGACGATGTTCCGACGTTTGGCAGACGACCCTCGATTGAGGGTCGTTTTCTTTTTGCATTTTTTGGTTTAAATTTGTATATTGTATAATTGCTTTTAAAACAGCCGTCCGATAAAATCCCAAAGGAGATGCAGCGTCAATTCAGATACAGCGGACTAAGCCCGAGCGGCATGTTGACTCCCGCGGTGAAATGGCTCCTGATAGCCAACGTCACCGCTTTTCTGTTGAACGAGGTAGTCGGAGCCGATGCCCTCTGGCGGTTGTTCGGCTTGATTCCTGAGCAGGTCTGGAAAGGGAAGGTCTGGCAGTTGGGAACTTACATGTTTCTGCACGCCGGATTCTCGCATCTGCTGTTCAACATGCTGGCGCTGTGGATGTTCGGCAGCGTGTTGGAATCGCTGTGGGGCACCGGTCCCTTCCTCAAGTATTTCTTTCTGACCGGCGTTGGCGCGGGGCTTTCCAACTGCATTTTGACCCCTGGCAGCGGCGTTCCCATCATCGGCGCCTCAGGAGCCGTGTACGGACTGCTGGCGGCGTACGGACTGCTTTTCCCAAACTCGATAATCTATCTGTCGTTCCTGTTTCCGATTAAAGCGAAGTATCTGGTGCTCATCTTCGGCGCGCTTGAGTTTTTCGCCTCACTGAACGCCATTGGCGGCGCCAGCCACGTCGCTAACTTAGTCCATTTGGGCGGCATGGTCATCGGAGTTATATACTTGAAGCGCAGCGAAATCCTCAAAGCTGTCGTGAAACGGATCCAGACCTCCAACCGCGGACAGAAGGAATCGCCGCCGCGGCGGCAGGAAGCCGATGTGGACCAGCTCCGCCGGGAGGTGGACGATCTGCTTGATAAAATCAATGAAGTAGGATTCAGTAATCTGACTGCCTGGGAAAAACGACGTCTTCAGCAAGCATCGGAGGAATTAAAACGAAAAACCAAATAAAACAACCCTCACATGAGCGAAGATAAATCCACCAGGACTCTCGACGACCGGTTCGCCGAGTATTTGTTCGATCCCAAGGATCCCGACCCTAACGAGGTGGGCACGGCGCCCGCTGGCAAAGGGGGTGAACCTTCGGTTGAAGACATTCGCTTTGATATCCTACCCGAAGAGCTTATCCGGTATCTAAAAAGCTACATCGTCGGTCAGGACAAGGCGATTGATATCATCGCAACTAAGATCTGCACCCATTTCCATCGGATGCAGTTTGAACGCGACCACCCCGAACTGCCGCGCATCGTGGGGCATGTAAAATCCAACATTCTTCTGATAGGTCCGACCGGCGTCGGCAAGACTTACCTGATTCGGCTTATCGCCAACAAGCTGCGCGTGCCCTTCGTGAAGGGGGACGCCACCAAGTTCTCTGAGACCGGCTACGTGGGCGGAGACGTCGAAGACCTGGTGCGGGAGTTGGTCTATCAAGTTGATGGCAACATCCCCCTGGCGGAATACGGCATCATCTACATCGACGAGATCGACAAGATAGCATCCACAGGTTTCTGGAACGGACCCGATGTATCGCGCAGCGGCGTGCAGCGGAATCTGTTGAAGCTGATGGAAGAGACCGAAGTCGATATGAAGGTGCCTCACGACCTTGCCAGCCAGATGGAAGCCGTCATCGAAACCCAGCGCACCGGCAAAGCCGTCCGCAAGAAGATAAACACCCGGAACATCCTGTTCGTGATGTCCGGCGCTTTTCTAGGGCTGGTGGACATCATCTCCCGCCGTCTGAAGAAGGGCGGCATGGGCTTCACCGGCGAAGCCATCGTTTCGCCGACCGAAATTGAATTCCTGCTGGACAACATGCAGTCTCAGGACTTGGTAGATTACGGTTTCGAGTCCGAGTTTGTCGGACGGGTGCCGGTAGTCACCGACCTGCGTGAGCTGGACGAGGAAGGCTTATACCAGATATTAAAGAATCCCAAAAGCGCGGTCATCCAGAGCAAGAAGCGCGATTTCGCCTCTTACAACATCAGCATTGAGTTTGATGAACAGGCACTGAGAAGCTTGGCGCGAGAGGCGCTGTCATACAAGACCGGCGCTAGGGGGCTGGTCAGCGTGTTCGAAAAGACGCTGATGCCCTTTGAGCGCTCGCTGCCTTCGACGGGCATCAACCGCCTTTCCGTAACGCCTGAGTTGTGCGAAAGTCCCGAAGTCCATCTCGCTGAGATTCTCAACCGGCACGCCTTTGAGAGCTTTGCCTCGAACTTTCTGAAACATACCGGCATTGTCATCCTGTTCACTGAAGACGCTAAGACGGCGGCGCGCGAGATGGCGTTGAAGCGGAACATTGACCTGACGACGTTGCTCAAGGAGACCTTAAAAAACTACGACTACGGCTTGAAGCTAATCGAGATAGAGGAGTTCATTGTTACGCCGGAGGTGCTGAAGAATTCGCAGAGCCACCTCGACCGGCTCATCAAGACCAGCTACCGACGAGCGAATCAGTAAAGGCTGCAGGCTGTAAGACGTCGGTTAACAAAGATGTCCACCAGGTCTAAATTAATGGGTGCAAAATCAATTGGTCATTCGCTGTCATTTCCCAGAAAACTGCCCCTTTCTCTTTGAGGGCGGACTTCAGTCC
>CAZCEM010000341.1:0-3516 GCA_964497555.1 uncultured bacterium | reverse complement strand
TTCCGGTACTGCCCATGCCCGTACTCGCGGCTTGGGCAGTTGGTATCTCGACCGTCAAGCCGGTTTGACGGATAATGGCTCGCAACATGCCCGGGCTTATTTCTCGGTGCATTGGCACTGTAACGCGGCGATGGGGTTCAAAATTCTGCCTTAACACCAGGTGGCTGCCGGTTTGATGGTCGGTTCATAACCAATCCGAGCCAGCGCCTTAGCGGTGGTTTCACCGGAAATCCGAGGCAGGTAACTCACACGGTTACCTCGATTAATTCCTCTTCTATGGGTGGCGGAATCGGCTCGCCATGTTTCTCAAGGCTGGCGAGGTAACCCGCTATGGCGTCCTGGATATTATGAAGCGCCTCGGAGCGGGTTTGACCTTGGGAGATGCATCCCGGCAAGGCGGGGCATTCGGCGACGAACCAGCCCGATTCGTCTTGTTCGATGCGCACACGATACTTCATGCTGTTCACTCAAGGTGTTTGGTTTTCATTTCCAGCGGATTAAACGGATTAAGCGGATTGGTTCGCTCGTTGTTGAGATTGCTTCGCTTCGCTCGTAAAGACGGACAGAATGCAAAGACGGGCTCGGAAGCCCGTCCTACGCGGTTTCGAACTCCGCAACCATCACCTGTTTCGGCTTGGCGCCGCGACGGGAGAGACGTATTTCATCCAGAGCGCGCAGCGTTTTCGCCGTCAGGTATCGTTCATGGCAGTGGGGGCAGTGAATGATTGGGACGTCTTCGATCAACAGGAGATTCTCACCCTTTCCAAAGGTCTGGGTGACCAGTTTCACCGCCGCGCCCTCTTTACCACAGTTCGAGCAGAGCATTTTTTCCTCTTAAATTGGATAGACCGTGATGATGAACAGTTCTCCCACCGGTCCAAACTTGACGACCAGTTCGAGCGGGTTAAGGGAAAACTCAGGCGAACGCAACACGTACTTGATTTCACCGGTGCGTCGATCTATCTGACGTTCGACGATCTCTCCCGTCAGTATGGTGCGTTCTATCGATGTCATCAGGACGTTATCCTCCCACGCTTCTTCGGTGGCATGCTGCGTCATGGTGTAATTGTCGACGAGAACGCATTCGCGCATCCGTTCTAATATACGATAATACACCGCCTGAGTCAACTCCTGAATTTGGATTACTACAGATTTCGCGGATGGCGCGGATTGCGGGCGTTCGCGGCGATGGGAAGGGGGCGGGGATTTGAGACGGTGGTCATGGTTGGATTCCTTTTTGATTTTGGATTGATTCACAGCGGATTAAACGGATGAAGCGGATTGCTTTGTCCACTTGCTGAGATTGCTTCGCTCGTAAAGACGGACAGAATGCAAAGACGGGCTCGGAAGCCCGTCCTTACGATGCCTTTGTCACCGCGAACTGCATCTCGCTGGCATTCTGGACAACTTTCGAGGCATCCAGAATCTCCAGTCTTAACAGCGCGCCGTCGAATCCGAAGTCGGCGATTATTCCGGGGCTCACCTCGTCCGATTCCTTGATCTTGTCGTCGCGGAAGGTGATGACCATCGCGTTGGCTTCTGTGTCGTAGGTCACTTTCATTTTTCCCTCTTGAGGCGACCTCTTCACGTTGGAGGTTTTGTAAACCGTTACTACTGTAATATAATCGACTTCCTTCTCAATAACAATCCTCAGCAGTATCGGCTGGTCAAGCGACGGGTCCTCAAACATTCTCATCAAAACCATTCGACCGCCATGCGATTTCTCCCGCCATTCTGGTGTTTAGATGGTCTTGACGGCTTCATCCATCGGAACTTCCCGATCTTTCAGATTTTTGAGCGCATGTTCCAGCCCGATGATTTTTCTGAAGTCACTTATTTACCACCCCGCCAACGCCGCCAGCGCGACCAGAGCGAGGGCGAAAGCCTTCAGGTTTGGGTGGGAGAACAACAGTTTTCGCGGATTACGCAGATTGCTGGCGCTTGCAGTGGCGGGCAGGGGTTGGGAATTTGAGACGGTGGTCATGGGAGGATTCCTTTACGATTTTGGTTGATTCACAGCGAATTAAGCGGATGAAGCGGATGGCTTCGTCTGCCTTTGGCAGGCTCGCAAAGACGGGGCGATTCCTACCCCGCTACGATGTAAGTTGCCACCTCGACCGGCCGCTTAACCAGATTCCGTCGGTGGCGGCGAATCGCTTCGATCTGGTGGGCAGTCTCGGCGGTAAGGTAGCTCTGACCACAATTAGGGCAGATAATCATGGGCACCTCCTCAATCACCAACAGATTATCGCCCTTGCCGAGGCTCTCGGTTACGAGGTGAATCCTCGCACCTTCCTTGCCGCAAAAATCGCAGCTCATGTCTTAGTCCTCAATTGAATACACCGTAATGATGTTGAGTCGCCCATTGGCAGCGAACGCTAGAGCGATTTCGATGTCAGACCAGGGCGTCGATCCCCTCAGAAGGTATTTTGCTTCACCGGTCAAGGCGTCGCGCTGTCTTTCGATGATATGACCGGTAAGTAAAGCGTGTTCAACATCAACAATAGTCAGTTCGGCCTCGAACATCTCGCGTTGCGCGTGACGTGTGATGTTGTAATTCGATACTCTAACGCAGTCACGCACCTTTTATAATATACGATCATAGGTCATTCAAGGCAAGCTCCGCGTTACGCTACCAGCACGAATTTAGCCCGAAAGGCTTCGGGAATCGGGCGGCCTGAGTCTTTTAAAGCTTCAAGATGGGAGATAGCTATCTCTTCGAAATTGAGGACGGCTTCGAGTTCGCTCGAACCGGCGGCGTGACAACCCGGCAACAATGGACTGGACGCGATCCAGACGCCGTCTTCATCCTGCCTCAGCTTCAAGTCTCGGGGACTGATCAGCAACGGTTATTCTCCTTTGAGATGATTGTAAGATCGGATTCGGAGTTCCGGCCGGCACGAAGACAAGCGAGACGCTTATCCAACGCGAGAAAAGTCGGGTTCGGAGACCCGACCTACACTGGTTCGAACTCTGCGACCACCGCTCCTTTCTTCGAATATACGATAATACACTGCCGAAGTCAACTCCTGAATTTACAACAGCAGATTTAGCGGATTAAGCAGATTGCGGGCGCTCGCGGCGGTTGGGAGGGGGCGGGGATTTAAGACTGCGGTCATGGAAGTAACCTCGCTAATTACGAATTACGAAAAAAACGGGGCGAATGGGTTATACCGCCTCGGCTGGGGTAAGATGAGCGACTTTAACGGGACGCGCAACCCAGGACTGGCGGTTCTGCCGGATATCATCCAGTTTGTGAACCGTCTCGGCAGTCATGTAGGTCTCATGGCAATGCGGGCACTGAATGATCGGGACGTCTTCGATGATGAGCAGATCCTCGCCTCGCCCGTAGGACTTGGTGGTCAACCGCACCTGTGCCCCTTCCTTGCCGCAGTTATCGCAACGCATTTTTAACCTCAGATAGTGTATTAAGGGGGGCAGAAAATACTTGACACCCGCTGTCATTTCCCAGAAAATAGCCCCCCTCCTACCGCGTAGGTCGGGCGTCTCGCCCGA